>NZ_BAAGSO010000123.1:0-59700 GCF_054782395.1 Streptomyces daliensis
TCACCGCACTGCTGCGACAGCACAGCGGCGAAGGTCTCTCACCTCCACTCGGAAAATCAGCGCCTCACGGCGCACCCGCACCCCATCCCAGAACACCCCGGCAGGCAACAACTCGGCGGCAACACCGGAGGGCGGTGCCCAGTGCGTGCTCGTTTCCATCAGCCCGACACCTCCGCCAGAGCCCGATGGAGCGCGGCGAAACCAACGAGCTGGCCAGCGACGGGAGGCCGATACCAGTGCAGGCCAGGCGCAGTGACGAGGTGGGGTGACGGGATGGCCGCATAGCCCTCTCGTACGTACTCGACGGCGTCGGGCCAGGACGCCGACGCAGTGTCGCTCAGGCCGACCATGAAGAGAGCCTGGTCCTGAGCCGGATCCATGATGACCGGCCCGGGGACGCGGCGGGCGACGCGGACGCCGAGGGGCACGGAGGTACGGACGATGTTCCAGGATCGGCCGACTGGCAGGTAGACGCTGCCGGTGGATGCCCACCACCGGTACGCGTGCTTCGGGTCGTCATCGGCGCTCGCGAGCCACTCACGGACTCGCTCTAAGGTGGCTGGCATAGGACGATCCCCTCACTCTGCGTCAGTGAGGGGATCGTCTCGCCGTAACAAGGGCCGTCCCGGTACAGATCTGTACCGGGGACTACCGCGCCGTAACTCTTGACCAATAACGGGCAGTCGGTTACCGGCTGATCCAGCGCGCCATGCCAGCCAGGGTTTCGGGGGCGTCCCCCTCCAGGCGGATCAGAGTCGACACGGTGTCACGGGCCTTGGGGCGGTGCCGGGTGTGCTGCGGAGCGATCTTCCGTGCTTCCTGGAGGGAGGCCAGGGCGCCGCCACGGTCCCCCTCGGCCAACTGCGCTGCGGCGAAGTCGATGTGGTGGTGACTCGCCCGCTCCTTGACCGTGCTTTCCGGTGGCGTCCACAGATCCCGCCTCTGCTCACGCCCCCACTCCCGCACTCTTTCCACCGCCTGCTCGGTGTCCCCGGTCTCCAGCAGCGCAGCCACCTCGTGGATGCGGATGTTGGTCGGACCGAAGGATGTCTCGTAGGCGAGGGAGTCGCGTCCACCCATGGCCGCAGCGACATCCCGCGCCTCGGCCAGTTGCCCTCGGACGTTCTCCGCGCCGCCACCGCTCTGCGCCTCGAACATCACCAGCTTCAGCCGCAGGGCGCCGTAGACGGCGAGCTGGTCCTCGCGCCAACACCCCTCCGGAACCGCACTCTCGACTCGCTTCATCAGGCGTTCGAGCAGGCGCGTCCCCGGCCCGTACGCGCCTGCCCGGAGCATCGCCCCGGCCTTCAGATAGCCCGCAGTGACCTCCATCAGCAGATCGCCGGACTTCGCCGCAGCCCACGCCACCCGCTCCAACGCGGTGGACGAGAGGTGCTGGTAGCCGAGCTTGTGCGCGAGCGAGTTCGCAGCGCGGTAGGTGCGGGCCAGCTCCCAGAAGGCCCGCTGCTGCGTCTCTCCGGCGGAGTCGAGAGCCACGTGCGTCAGTTCTGTCAGCAGCGGGGGCAGCAGCGGGCCCATCGGCCCGTAGCGGGCGTCCCGGCGCATCGCGGAGATCTGGTCGACTTCCGCGGTCAACACCGGCAGAGGCCGAGGCGCCTGGGCCAGATCATCGGGGGCGTCGTAGCACAGCAGGACCTTGTACAGCTCGGGAACCACGCTGTGCATGGGCTCCTCCGCTTCGGCGCCCAGGTGAGGCTGCCCCTCCAGAACGGGAACGCTGACGTGGAGCGCAGCCGCGATGTTGTTGAGGGTCCCGCGCGCCGGAACACGTCGCCCCGTCTCGATGCTCCGGAGGTACTCCACCGAGACGTGGGACCGCTGCGCCAACTGTGCCTGGCTCATCTGTCTCGTGCCCCGCCAGGCCCGGATCCGGTCACCCAAGGTCTCGTTGAACCGGTCGCCCACACTCTCGATGCTCATGTCCGGGTGGCCCCCTCTGATGGTGGTACGGACTGTCAGCGTGCCACGGTCTCCGGCAGCCGGGTAGGCATGATCGTGAACATCGGGTAAGGGCGGCATCAACGACACGGACGCAGCGGTGGAGGAGGCGCAGGTGTCTATCACACCCACCCCCGACCCCCATCAGAGAGCGGCACGGTCAGATCAAAGGGTCGACGCCCAGTCTGGCGGCGAGTCCGCGCAGCGTGGTGTCCCGGCGCCGCTCCGCCTCCAGCATGGTCCCCACCGTGGCGGCAGCGAGCGTCTGGTACCGGATCCACTCCGGCTGATCCCGCTCCACATCCAGCAGCGTCTCCAGCGCGGCGTCCCAGTCCCCGGTCTCGTACTGAGCGTGCGCCACGTCCACGCGGTGTGCGGCACTGTGTACCGGCCGGGAGATCGCGCTCCTGTCGATGCGGGACGCCACATCCAGGGCGGTGCCGTAGTCGGCGTTCTCGCCCGCGATGGACACATTGACCTGCTGGGTCTGTACGTCCACACGCGAGAACGCGGTGCCGTAGACCTGTACGGGTCCTGACCGGACGGCTGCTGTCTCGGCGAGGTTGAGGTATGCCTGCGCCTCGTCGTGCCGGTTACGGCGCGCTGCCGGGGTGGCCGCCGCGATCAAGAGGTTTCCGTAGACCGCGTACTCGCTCGGGGTGCCCTTGCTGAACGAGGGTTCCAGCGTGTTGGCCTTCTGGGAGGCCACGCGCTGCGCCTGGTCCCACCGGCCCTGCCGTAGCAGCACCCACGAGAGGGTGCTCACGCCCATACCGGACATCAGCGGGTCCGATGCCCGCTCCGCGGCGTGCAGTTGCTTCTCCACCGCCTGGAAAGCCCACGACGCGTGCCCCGCCTGCGTCGCGAGAGACGCGGCAAGTTGGTATGCGAGCGCGAGCCGGTTCCATGCCGTCTCGGCGGATGCTGCGGATGCTCCGGTCAGCGAGCGCGTGACGCGGGCACCGTCCCGGAGAATCAGCGGGAGCCGTCCGGCCAGCGTGCTGTACTCACCAGCCCAGTACAGGTCACGCGCTTCTCGGACCGTGGCCATCCACGCCTGGGCGTCGGGTTCTTCGTCCAGGCCGTCGTCCGCGAGGACGCCGGGCAACGCGTCCACGTCCTGGATCGCGTCGCGGAGGGCGAGCAGACCTCCGTCGTCGTCTACGGTCGTCGTCACGGTGGGCTGTCCCAGAAGTCGCTCCAGCTCGACGTCCAGAGCGGACGCGATTTTCCGCAGCGTACCGATCCGGGCACCGGTGCGGCGGCCCTGCTCCAGTTTTCGGATCGTGTCGACGGACACGTCCGCCCGTTCGGCCAGACGCTCCTGTGTCATCTGGTCCCGGAAATCGCGCAGCCTCGCGATGCGCGCACCGATGCTGTCGGCCGTCATGTTCTGCCCCCGCCGGAGAGAGTGTCTCTCCACGCTACGCCTGGGGTTGTGGCGATGTAAGGGAGGTATGCCCGCATCGTCCGGCCGGGTGCGCGGGACTGCGGCGGCGCGCCGCCGCAGTCCCGCGCACCGCAGAACCCCCGGCCGCCACCGGCCGGGGGTCCCGCTGTGAGAGATGCGCTGTGCGTCAGGCGTCAGGCGTCAGGGAAGCTCGGCGCCGAGGGCCTCCAGGGCCGCGGGCACCGGCTGGAAGTAGGTCTCCCCGCCGGACGAGCAGTCGCCGCTGCCGCCGGAGGTCAGACCCAGGGCCTTGTCACCAGCGAAGAGGGAGCCACCGCTGTCGCCGGGCTCGGCGCAGACGTCGGTCTGGATGAGACCGTCGACCGTGCCCTCCTGGTACGAGACGGAGGCGTCCAGGGCCTTCACCGTGCCATCGTGCACCTGCGTGGTGCTGCCGCTGCGGGTGACCTCCTGGCCGACCTCGGCCTCGGCCGCGCCCGAGATCTCCTGGGTGCTGCCGTAGAGGTTGACCTCGCTCGGGTGCTCGGTGTCGCCGGTGTAGGTGGCGATGCCGTAGTCGGAGCCCGGGAACTTGCCGTCGCCGCTCTCGGCGATCGGCTCGCCGCCCTCGCTGTCCGACCAGCTCGTGATGGCCGTGGTGCAGTGGCCCGCCGTGAGGAACGCGGGCTTGCCGCCCACGGTCACGTTGAAGCCGAGCGAGCAGCGCGAGCCGTCGCCCCAGATGGCGTCCCCACCAGCGATCTTGGTGGTGAACTCGCCCGCTGTCCGCTTCAGCTCGACCTTGCCGTCCTGGGCCTCGACCTGCTTCTTCAGCTTGTCGAGCGCGGCGCCCTTGACCGTCTTGTCTGCGGTGACGACGACCTTGTTGGTCTTCACGTCCACCGCGCGGGACGTGCCCTTGACGTCGTTCGCCGTCAGGGTGTCCTTGACGGAGTTGAGCTGGCCCAGCGTGTGCTGGACGACCTTGGCCTTGGCGCCCGCGGCCTCGACCTTCTCCTTGGCCGCGCCGTCCACGACGTTGACGACCAGCTGCTTGGCCTTGGCGTCGTAGTACGAGCCCGCGTCACCCTTGATGTCCGAGGTGAGCGTGGAGGCCAGCTTGGAGGCCGACTCGGCGGAGAGTGTCTTCAGGGTGGGGGTGTCCTCGGCCGCGTTGGCCTGGGAGAGGGTGAAGGATCCGGCCACGAGGGCCGCCACACCGGCGCCCGCTATGGCGAGGCGGCGCTTCGATATCTGTCGCTTGTGCTGCAACTCTGAACCTCCAGTGGGGGGTTGGAGCCGCCCGTCAGAGGAGAACGGCCCCGGAGGAAGTGCCGACACGAGGCTTCTTCCCAAGAGGAAGTCGCGTTCATGCCAACTCGTGGCGCCGAGTATTACGAGAACAGGGCGTGCCGCACAAGGTCCAGTTCCCGACAGGCACCGGAAAGTTCGTTCTTGACGCCCGACGAGCGTAGCCACCGATAGTCGTGCACGTCGATCCCCTGTACGGACACCGGGCACCGTGCGCCGGTCCCGCGCCTGGTGAGGGCCGCGCCTGTCCGGGAATCGATCCTCAGCCGCCGGATTCCGGCCGCCTCTCCCCGGCGGCCTCGCCCGTTCCGGCCAACTGATCCGCCTTGTCCAGGTCACCCGGTTTGTTGAGGCAGCCCGAATCGTCCACGCTCGTCGGCCGGTCGGTGCCGGACAGCGGGCCTGGTTCGGACAACGGGCATGGTTCGGGCGGCGCGTCGGACAGCGGGCCCGGTTCGGACAGCGGGTCCGGTTCGGGCTCGGACAGCCGGGCCGCCCCCTCGGCGGGCAGCGGCGCCCGCCCGGCCCGCGCCCCGGTGCCCTCCCGCGCCCCCTCCAGGAAGCGCAGCAGCTCGACGGGGAAGGGCAGCACCAGCGTGGAGTTCTTCTCCGTGGCGACGGCGGCGACCGTCTGCAACAGCCGCAACTGCAACGCCGCGGGCTGGTCGGACATCTGCTTCGCGGCCTCGGACAGCTTCTTGGACGCCTCCAGCTCCGCGTCCGCGTTGATGACCCGCGCCCTGCGGTCGCGGGTCGCCTCGGCCTGCCGGGCCATCGACCGCTTCATCGTCTCGGGCAGCGACACGTCCTTGATCTCCACCCGGTCGACCGTGACGCCCCACTCCACGGCCGGGCTGTCGATCATCAGCTCCAGGCCCTGGTTCAGCTTCTCTCTGTTGGAGAGCAGATCGTCCAGCTCGCTCTTGCCGATGATGGAGCGCAGCGAGGTCTGCGCCATCTGGGAGACCGCGAAGCGGTAGTCCTCGACCTGGATGATCGCGTCGGCCGGGTGCACGACCTTGAAATACACCACCGCGTCGACGCGCACCGTCACGTTGTCCCGCGTGATGCCCTCCTGCGCGGGCACGGGCATCGTGACGACCTGCATGTTGACCTTCTGGAGCCGGTCCACGCCGGGCACGATCATCGTGAACCCCGGCCCCCGCACCGTGGGCCGCAACCGGCCGAGCCGGAAGACCAGCCCTCGCTCGTACTGCCTGACCACCCGGGCCGCCGCCAGCACGTACAGCGCACCACCGGAGAGCCCCGCCGCCACCAACTCCACGACCATGATGGCCTCCTGCCGCCATGAGTCCGGCATTCTGGGAGGGAAGGAGAGAAGTGCCCTCAACCGTAGCCCCGCCCGCAGAACCGGTCGAGCCCCCGTCCCGGCACGAGTGCGTGTGTGCCGGGACGGGGGCCCGTTCTGTCCTGCGGTGCTGATCCACCGACGGTTCCGGATCAGCGGGTGGTGCGAGTGGTGCGGGTCAGCGGATCAGTAGACGCTGACGCCGTACGCGTTCAGGGCTTCGACGACCGGCTGGAAGAAGGTCGTGCCGCCGCTGGAGCAGTTGCCGCTGCCGCCCGAGGTCAGGCCGAGCGCGGTGCTGCCCGAGTAGAGGGGCCCGCCGCTGTCGCCGGGCTCGGCGCAGACGGTGGTCTGGATCATGCCGTAGACGACGTCGCCGCCGCCGTAGTTGACCGTCGCGTTCAGCGCGGTGACCCGGCCACTGTGGGTGCCGGTGGTGCTGCCGCGCCGGGTGACGGTCTGGCCGACCGTGGGGTTGGCCGCGTTCGTGATCTCCACGCTGCCGACGGTGCCGGGGTGGGAGACGGAGGAGCTGTAGCGGACCAGCCCGTAGTCGTTGCCCGGGAAGCTGGACCCGGCGGTGGGGCCGATCAGGGTGGTACGACCGGAGTTCGTCCACCAGTTGCCCGCGCCGTCGGTGCAGTGACCGGCCGTCACGAAGTAGTAGGTGCTGCCGCTGCGGACGTTGAAGCCCGCCGAGCAGCGCCAGCTCGTCGCGTAGATCGCGTCGCCGCCCGAGAGAAGCTTGTTGATCTTGCCCGGCGTCCGCTTGACGTCGATCGCGCCGGCCTTGCCGCCCGCTTCCTGCTTGATCTTCGCCAGCTCGGCCTGGGAGACCGTGCTGTCAGCGGTGACGACCAGCCGGTCCGTCTTCTTGTCGACGTACCACGCGGTGCCCGCCACGTCGGCTTCGAGCACGGCGTCGCCCACGGCCTTGAGTTCGCTTGCGCTGTACGTGGTCGGAGCGTCGGCGGCTGCTGAAACCGGAACCATGAGAGCTCCGGCGGCCGCCATGCCGGACGCGGCGGCTATCAGCCTGGTGCGTCTCCGGCGGGCCGCGCTGCTACTGGTGGTAGTGCGCTTGATCCTCACTTATTCCTCCCGATCGGGATATCAAAGCGTGCTCCTGACAAACGCTGCATGGAGTATTCGCCGTGAAAATCAGGACGCGCAAGGGCGCCTTTCGGACGTCCGCTTCTCGCCCGCATCCGTCCATCCGCGCCCGGCAGCGACGCTCAGCCGCCGCTCAACTGCCGCTTAGCCGCCGTTCCCCCGCCGTGAGATCAAACGGCAGGGTGTTGCCCGGTGGCGGAAAAGGACAGAGGAAGTTGTCGTTGAACGCGCACGGCGGAAGCGTGATCCGGTTGAGGTCCACACGCACCGAACCGTCCGCGCCCGGGGCCTCCGTGCGGAGGAAACGGAACCTGTAGCTGGACGGCCTCCCCGTCGCGTCGGACGGGCCGTCGGGCGTACGGCCGCTGGTGGCGTCGGCCAGCACGGCCCACAGCGCGCCGCCCTCCACCCGGGAGACCTGGAGGGTGTGCCCGGTGCCGTCGGGCGCGGTGAAGGACAGCTCGCCCGCGAGGCCGAGGCCGCGCTCGCGCCCGTCCGCGTTCCCCACCCGCACGCTCCGCTCCCCCTCCCCGTACGGCAGGAACGTCCCCTTCCGCACCCACTCCGGGTCGTACGAGAAGGCGTCGATCCCGGTGAAGGCGCGCCGTGCGGGCGCGTCCGCGTCGAAGACCCGTACCGCCCACAGCCCCTCGCGGCGCAGCAGCACCAGCCGCCGTGCCCCGTAGCCGACCCGCGACTCCTCGGGCGGCCCCGCGTCCTCGCCGAGCAGGACCTCGCCCGCGAGCAGTTCCCCGTCGACGGCGAGGCCGTCGGCGACGGTCGCCTCCAGCAGCACTCCCCCGCCGTCCCCGGTCTCGGCCCACTCGCCCGGCAGGCCCGCGATGCGGCCGTGCTCCGCTTCGGCGATCCAGTGCGTGCCCGTCACGGAGAGCGGGCCGTAGGGCGCGGCGGCCACGCGGACGCGCTTCTCGCGCCAGCGCTCCCACTCGCGCCGGGCGTCCACGTCCGCGTCCGCGTCCGCGTCCACGTCCGCGTCCGCGTCCGAGGTCATGCGTGCCGCGCGTGATGCTTCTGTGCTCATGTCGATCAACCTAGATGCCGAGGTGGTCGCGGAGGGTCGTGCCCTCGTACGACGTGCGGAAGCTGCCCCGCTCCTGGAGCAGCGGGACGACGCGGGCCACGAACTCGTCGAGCCCGTGCGGGGTCAGATGCGGCACCAGGATGAAGCCGTCGGCCGCGTCCTCCTGGACGAACGCGTCCATCTCAGCGGCGACCGCCTCCGGGGTGCCGATGAAGGACTGTCTGCCCGTCGCCTCGATCACCGTCTCCCTGATCGACAGCCCCTTCTCGCGGGACAGCGCCCGCCACCGCTCGGCCAGCGCGAACGGGTCCGCGTGCCGCACCCGGCCCTGGGTCAGCCGGGACTCGGGGTCGGGGTCGATGTCGGGGAGCGGCCCGTCGGGGTCGTACGAGGAGAGGTCGACGCCCCAGACCTGCTCCAGCGCGAGGAGCGCGTTCTGCGGGGTGATCTGCTGACGGCGGACCTCCACGGCACGCTCCTGCGCCTCGGCCGCCGTGTCGCCGAGGACGAAGGTGACCCCGGGCATGATCTTGAGGGAGTCCGGCTCGCGCCCGTACGCGCCCAGCCGCCGCTTGACGTCGGCGAAGAACGCGCGGCCCGCGTCCAGGGTGCCGTGCCGGGTGAAGACGATGTCGGCCGCCGAGGCCGCGAACTCCCTGCCCTCGTCCGAGTCACCGGCCTGGATGACCACGGGGCGCCCCTGGGGCGAGCGCGGCAGCGAGAACTCCCCGGAGACGTCGAAGTGCTCGCCCCGGTACGCGAACGGGCGCGGCGCCCGCTCCCCCTCCGGCCAGGAGTCCCACAGCGTGCGGGCCACCGCGACGAACTCGGCGGCGCGGGTGTAGCGGTCGGCGCGGTCGAGGAAGCCGCCGCGCCGGAAGTTCTCGCCGGTGAAGGCGTCGGAGGAGGTGACGACGTTCCAGGCGGCGCGGCCCGCGCTGAGGTGGTCGAGGGAGGCGAGGCGGCGGGCGAGTTCGTAGGGCTCGTTGAAGGTGGCGTTGACGGTGGCGGCGAGGCCCAGCTTCTCGGTGACGGCGGCCAGCGCGCTGAGGACGGTGATCGCCTCGGGGCGTCCGACGACGTCGAGGTCGTGGATGCGGCCCTTGTGCTCGCGCAGCCGCAGCCCTTCGGCCAGGAAGAAGAAGTCGAAGAGCCCGCGTTCGGCGGTGCGCGCGAGGTGGACGAAGGAGTCGAAGCCGATCTGGTTGCCGAGGGCTTCGGGGCCGCCCTCGGTCCAGACGGTGGTGTTGTTGACGCCCGGGAAGTGGGCCGCGAGATGCATCCGCCTGCGGGCAGGGGCGGCGCCGGTACGGGTACGGGTTCGCGACTGGGGCTGGGGCTGGGACTGGGACTGGGGCTGGGGCTGGGGCTGGGGCTGGGACTGGGGCTGGGACTGCGGCGCGGAGGTCATGCGCTCTCCCTGGCGGGTGCGTAGCGGCTGTCGGGGCGGGGCAGTCCGAGGTGCGCGCGCAGGGTGGCGCCCTCGTAGCGGTCGCGGGCCAGGCCCCGTTCCCTCAGCAGGGGCACGGTGGTGTCCACGATCCGCACGATGTCGCGCGCGGGTTCGGCCGGGCACAGATGGAACCCGTCGGCCGCGCCCTCCGCCGCCCAGTCCGCGAGGAGACCGGCGAGCCCGGCCGCTTCGCCGTCCCCGTGCAGCTCGACGGGGAGTGACACCAGCACCGTCAGACCGGGCACCCGGGCGCGCAACTCCTCGCGCAGGTCCCGCGCGGTGACGGGGTCCGCTGCCCGTACCAGCGCGACATCGGTGTGCGGCGCCAGCGCGCCGCGCGGCTCCTCGTCCGTCAGATCGGCCACGGTGACGGGGCGGCCCTGGGGCGGGCGCGGGACGATGGCGGGGCCGCGGACGGAGAAGTACTCGCCCGCGAAGTCGACGTAGTGGAGCTTGTCGCGGTCGATGAAGCGGCCCGTCGACGCGTCCCGTATCTCCGCGTCGTCCTCCCAACTGTCCCAGAGCCGGGCCACGACGTCGGCGACCTCGCCCGCCTCCCGCCACAGCGCGGCCGGCGGCGCGCCCTGCCGACGGCCGAAGAGCGCGGCCTCGGCCTCCGTCGCGGAGACCGAGGGCGTCCACCCTGCCCTGCCCCGGCTGACCCAGTCGAGGGTGGCCAGCGTGCTGGAGAGGTGGAACGGCTCGGTGTGGGTGGTGGTCAGGGCCGGGACGAGCCCGATGTGCCGGGTCTCGGGCGCCACCCTGGCGAGGGTGGCCGCCGCGTCGATGCCGGGGCCCGCGAAGGAGTCGGCGAGGGTGACGAAGTCGAGGGTGCCGCGCTCGGCGAGACGCGCGAGCCGGGTCCAGTGCCCGGGCGCGAAGAGGGCCGGAGCGGCTGCTTCTTCTACAGGTGGGTCGGACGCGTCGAGTGCGACGGCGAGCCGGAGCGGGGTCGGGGTGCGGTCGGTGGTCATGGTGGCGGTTCCCCTCACAGGACCTTGGAGAGAAAGGCACGGGTGCGCTCGTGGCGCGGCGCGTCCAGGACGGCGGCGGGCGTGCCCCGTTCGACGACGAGGCCCTCGTCCATGAACACGACCGTGTCGGCGACCTCGCGCGCGAAGCCGATCTCGTGGGTGACGACGATCATCGTGGTGCCCTGCCGCGCGAGGTCCTTGATGACGTCGAGGACCTCACCGACCAGTTCGGGGTCGAGCGCCGAGGTCGGCTCGTCGA
The DNA here is from genome assembly GCF_054782395.1 of Streptomyces daliensis. Lineage (NCBI taxonomy): Bacteria > Bacillati > Actinomycetota > Actinomycetes > Kitasatosporales > Streptomycetaceae > Streptomyces > Streptomyces daliensis. The sequence continues at coordinate 10,811 of NZ_BAAGSO010000123.1, forward strand.
AGAGCAGCAGCCTCGGTTCGACGGCGAGCGCGCGGGCGATGGCGACGCGCTGCTGCTGTCCGCCGGAGAGCCGCGCGGGATACGCGCCCGCCTTGTCCGCGAGCCCGACGCGCTCCAGCAGCCGTTCCGCCGTGGCCACCGCCTCCTCGTACGGCCTGCGCAGCACGGCGATGGGGGCCTCGATGACGTTCTCCAGCACGGTGAGGTGCGGGAAGAGGTGGAACTCCTGGAAGACGAAGCCGATGCGGGTGCGCTGCTTGAGGATCTCGCGCTCGCGCAGCTCGTACAGCTTGTTCCCCGAGCGCCGGTAGCCGACGAGGGAACCGTCGACGCTGATCCGGCCGCTGTCCACCTTCTCCAGGTGGTTGATGGTGCGCAGCAGCGTGGACTTGCCGGAGCCCGATGGTCCCAGGACGACGGTGACCTCGCCCGCCGCCACCTGGAGATCGATGCCGCGCAGCACCTCGTGCGGGCCGAAGCGCTTGCGCACGGCCGCGATATCGACCATGACCGGGGCGGGGACGGGGGCGGGGGCAGCAGTGGCGTTACGGGTTCGGGTACCGGTATCGGAATCGGTACCGGTATCGGAATCGGTGGTCAGGGGCATGGGGCTTCCTCGGGGTCGGGCGCGGGAAGGGGCGCGGGAAACGGGCGTAAGAAAGGGGAGGGGAAAAGGGGTCGGCGCGGAGCCGTTCAGGCCGCGGCGCCATGCGGCGCACAGCGGTCGCGGAGGAAGGTGAGGACGGCACGCGCCGTCGCGTCGTTCTGCCGGAAGGCGGGCGCGTTGGTGCGGGGCCGCGCGAACGCGGCGTACGCACGGCTGTTGGTGTGCGCGCCGAGGGCGATCCGGCGCGGGTGCGGAAGCCCGTCGCGCTCCAGGACCCGGCCGTCGTCCGGGTCCACGGCGAGCAGCCCGGTCGGCAGTGCGGCACCGTCCTCGCGGAGCACTTCCTCGCCGCCCGCGCCGTCCTCGTGGAGGGCGCGCAGCAGCGGGTCGCGGGTGCGGCGTACGGAGGGCGCGGGCTGCCGTGCCTCGACCAGCGCGCGGGCCACGGTCTCGCTGCCCGCACCGCGCACCGCGCTGCCGCGGGCGCGGAAGACCCCTTCTTCCGCGTCGGCCTCGACCGTCATGCCGGGGCCGAGGAAGCGGACGAGGCCCGCGCGGGAGAGCGCCAGCAACTGCCGCAGCCGGGGCGCGGGCGGCCCGGAGGCGTAGTAGCTGAAGAAGCCGTGCCACCAGCCGTCCAGGTCCGCGATCCGCGAGCGCGGCGCGATACGGGACGAGCCGACGAGGGGCACCAGTTGCCCGTAGACCGAGAGCAGCGCGAGGAAGACGGCCAGGTCGGGGCTGTGCGCGGGATCGGCGCGGCGGTCGAGGTCGGCGGCGACGTATGCGCGCACCGCCTCCTGGAGCGACGCCGCGTCCCCGTACTCGGCGTCGGCGAGGGGCCGGTCGAGCGCGGCCGGGTCGAAGCGGTCGGCGGGGTCGGGCACGGCGGCTTCCACCAGCGCCGCCAGCGACGGCTCGTCGCCGGGGTCGCCGGGGGCGAGGGCCGCGTAGCGCTCGGCGAAGTCCCGGGCGCTGCCACGGGTGCGTTCGGGGTGCGCGGCGAAGAGGCGTTCGTAGTGGGCGTGGCCCAGTTCCTTGGCGATGAGCGGCCACACGTCGCGCCGGAAGTCGAGCTGCCCCGGCCGCCTCAGCAGCTCGTCCACCTGCGCGGGGCCGAAGAAGCGCGGCAGGGTGGGGTGTGCGCCGCGCCAGCCGTAGCCGATCTTCGAGTGGTACGGGACGCCCCTGCGGGAGCCGACGTACAGCACCGGCTCCCGGCCCGAGGGCAGATACACCAGCTCGCCCCGGCCGCCGTCCGCGCCGTTCGCGCCGTCCGCGCTGACGAAGCGTCCACCGCGTCCCTCCGTCAGCAGCACCATCAGATCGACGAAGACGAGGCCGAAGCCGCGCACGAGGACGGGCTCGCCGGGCCGCAGCGCGGAGAGGTCGGCGTCGGCGGTGAACGCGGGCGGCAGATGGACGAGCCCGTGCGCGGCGGCGAACCGCGCGAGGGCGCGCTGCTCCGCGTCAGGTTCGGCGTCGAGATGGCCGAGGGCGAGGACGACCAGGTCGGCGACGAGCGGCACGGCGCTGCCTTCGAGCCACACGCGCTGGCGGCCCTCGCGGGGCCCGGTCAGCCGTACCGCGCGCCGCCGGTGGTGGCGCAGCCGGATGCCCGGCGGGAGCGCGGCGGCGGCGCGCTCGTACACCCAGTTGAGGTAGGCGCTCTGGAGCCTGCGGGTGGGGAAGTCGGTGCCCCGGAGCGCGCGGATCTCGGCGGCGAGCGCGGGGTCTTCGGGCGCGGGCACGTCCCCGTCGCGTACGCGCCCGGCCCACTCGGCGAGCGAGGGCCCGGGGCTGATTGGGCCCTCGCACCGCACCGAGTCGTCGGTGAACATGGTGACGTCCTCGGCCATCGAGTTCATCCACAGCAGCGGCGACTGGTCGGGCCGCCAGACCCGGCCGCCGCCCGGCGGGTGCGGGTCCACGAGGTGCAGGTCGAGGGGCCTGCCGCCGTACAGCTCGGCCGCGTTGGCGGCGACGCGCTCCACGAGCCCCGTGCCGCGCGGACCGGCGCCGACGATCACGAGGGAGGGCCGCCGCGCTCCGGCCTCTGACGGAACCGACGAGTTGGCCGACGGGTTCATCGCGCGTCCGCCGTCCCGCGCCCGTAGTGCCGCTCCACGTAGTGCTGGCCGACGCCGAGCAGGGAGGTCACCGCGATGTACCAGAGGGTGGCGACCAGCAGGAGCGGAATCACCTGGTAGGTGCGGTGGTAGACCAACTGCACGGAGTAGAGCAGGTCCTGCACCGCGATGACGCTGATGATGGACGTGCCCTTCAATGTGCCGATCAGCAGGTTTCCCGCGGGCGGCACGATCGCGCGCATCGCCTGCGGCAGCACGACGCGGCGCAGCCGCCGCCACGGTCCCAGACCGAGCGACTGCGCCGCCTCCGTCTGCCCCTTGCCGACCGAGAGCAGCCCGCCGCGCACGATCTCGGCCGCGTAGGCGGCCTCGTGCAGGGTGAGCCCGATGACGGCGACGGCGATGGGCCCCAGGAGATTCGTGGTCCTGACGGTCAGGAACTCGGGCCCGAAGGGGATGCCAAGGCCGAGCCGGGGATACAGCGCCCCGATGTTGAACCAGAACAGCAACTGGACCAGCACGGGCACCGAGCGGAACAGCCAGACGTAGCCCCGGCTCACGTGCCGCAGCACGGGGTTGGCCGACAGCCGCAGCACGGCGAGCAGGGTGCCGAGCGCGAAGCCCAGTACCGTCACGAGCCCCGTCAGCCACAGGGTGAGCCCGAGTCCGCGGAGCACGGCGGCCGAGGTGAAGTAGTCGCCGACGACCGCCCATTGGAAGGCGTCGTTGTGCACGGCCGAGTTGACCGCCATGGCGAGCAGCAGCACGACGGCGGCGGCCGCGGCCCACTGTCCTGTACGGCGCACGGGGACCACGCGGAGCGGTCCTGACCCGGACGCCGGGGGCTTGTCGAGCGGACTGTCCGGGGATTCGAGGAGGGTATCCGGCTGTGCGGACATACGAAGGCTCCGTGGATGCAGGGATCGAACACGGTGGATTCGCCTTCACACCCGGCGGCGCCCCTCAGCACCGCCGGACCATGAGGCTAAGCGCGGTGCACGTGTTCTTGTCAAGACCGTCCGTACCGCTCCGGACCGCTCCGGACCTTCCCCAGGGGGTAGTTGACGTGGGCACGGATCGCTGTTCCACTGAGCGCATGCGTCCACGGCAGCGGCTGGTCACCCGCGACCACATCGACTTCGGTCGGGTGTGGTCGTCCTCCTGTCAGCGCTGATCCCGCGCCCGTGAGGCCGCCCGCGCCCTTCGGCGCGCGTCGCGGCCCGGTCCGCGCCCGTCCGCCCCAGCTCTTCCCGCGCTGAACGTCGCCTTGCGCGACCGCGCCTTCACACGGTTCCACCACGTCACACGCCTCCGCGCCCGGCGCCGCCCACGGTGCCGCAGGGCCGGTGCGTGCCCCTCCCCTCGTGTCCCACGTGTCCCCTCGTACGCCCGTACCTCCCCGCGCCCGGCAGAAGGGCTTCGTATGCGCTCCAGACCTCCTCGACGGCTCCCCGAAGTCGTCGCCCCCGCCCCCGCCCTCGTCCTCCTCCTCACCCTTCTCCTCTCCCTGTCCCTCTCCGCGTGCGGCAGCGGCGGCGACGCCTCGGGCGCCGGGACCGGGACCGGAGCAAGCGCCCAGTCCGGGGGCAAGGGAAGGATCCCCGACCAGGACGTGGTCTCGTCCGTACGGAAAGACCCCGAGGCGGCGGCGCTGCTGCCCGCCGACGTGCGCGAGCGCGGCACGCTCACCGTCGCCACCAGCGTCGGCACCCCGCCCGGCGCCACCTACCGGGAGGACGGCAGGACCGTCGCGGGCCAGGACGTCGACTTCGCCGACGCCGCCGCGCGGGCGCTGGGGCTGCGCCTCAAGCGGGAGGTGGCCGGGTTTGAAGCGATCCTCCCGGCCCTGGGCAGCGGCAAGTACGACCTGGGCACAGGAAACTTCGGGGTCACAGACGAGCGCCGCGCGACGATCGACTTCGTGACCTACATCAACGACGGCCAGGGCTTCGCCGTCAGGGACGACAGCCCGCTGAAGAAGGTCACCGACCTGAAGCGACTGTGCGGCCTGACGGTGGCCACGGGCGCGGGAACCACCTTCGAGACCACCCTGGAACAGCACAGGTCCGCCTGCGCGAAGGCGGGCAAGAAGCCCTACGACGTCGCGACGTACGCCGAGCAGGGCGCCCTGTGGATCTCCCTCCAGCAGGGGCGCAGCGACGTGGTGATGAGCACCATCAACGGGCTGCGGTACGCGGTGAAACAGCAGCCGGGGCTGCGCTTCCTCAACGAGTACCAGCGGCTCGACGTCGGCTTCGCCTTCAAGAAGGGCTCACCGCTGGCGCCCGCCTTCCAGGCCGCGGTCGAGCACCTCAAGGAGGACGGCACCTACGACCGCGTCCTGCGGAAGTGGGGCACCAGTGAGTCCGCCATCGAGCGGTCCCGGATCAGCCCGCCCGAGCTGAAGTGAGCCGGGCAGGGCGACGGGGGTCCGGCGGCCGGAAGCGGCCGGCCGCCGGGCCCCTCCTGAGCCCCCTCACGGGTGACCCCGTCCATGCGATCACCCCTGCGGGAACGACATCAGCCATTCGGCCGAGCGCCCGTCAGCACCCGTCGGCGCCGGTCAGCAACCACAGTCGCAGCCGCAGTCACAGCCGTCGCAGCACCCGCCGTCCCCGCCGCCTTCTCCCCCTTCGCCGCCGCCGCAGCAGTTGCAGCAGTCACAGTTGCAGCAGTCACAGCAGTCGGCGCACTTGTGGCACCAGCCCTCGCGGGGCTCGCCGCTCCAGGGGTCCTCGTAGGGGTTCTTGCAGCACACCTGGCCCGTGCAGCACAGCCCGGACCACAGCGCGCAGCCCGCGACGAGGCCGCGCCGCCGGGACGGGGGCCGGGGCGGCGGCGGGGGTCCCGTCGGGTCGCGGGTGATCCAGGGCGACTGGTTCGGGTGCTGTCCGGGCCCGGCCCCTGAACCGTGCGCGTGCCCGTGCCCGTGCGCGCACGTCGTGCCGAAGACCCTGTCGACGGACCGCTTCAGCTCGTGCCCGAGCAGGATGTGGGCCAGCTTGCCGTCCACGAAGTCGACGTCGCGCAGCGCGAGCCGCACCCCGTGCACCGCGTCGTCGCACAGCCGCCGCACGTCGGCCAGGTCCGCGCCCGTGACGGCTACGGGGTTCCAGGCGCCCGCCTCCTCATCCGCCGTCAGGTCCTCGACCGCGTCCAGCAGATGGGCGAGCCGCCCGAACAGCCTCCCCGCCTCGGCCAGCGGCTCCTGGTTCCCGGCGCTTCCCGCGAGCACGGCGGTGTGCGCGAAGGCCGCCGCGGTCGCGGTCTCCGTCGGCTCCGTCACCAGCAGCAGCGACGCACCGCTGCCGCCCCCGCCGACCGCGCTGCCCGAAGAACCCGCGTCAGCCACGTCCCCCGCGAACGCGTGACGCCGCGTCAGCGCCGTCTCGATCTCCTGCTGCCGGTCCACGGCCTCGACCAGGACCGATGTGTCGAAGCCCAGCTCCGCACCCGTGCGGGCGCCCGCGCGGTCCCAGCCGGCCGCGACCCTGCGCGCCGCCGCGGCGACCGGGCGCCGCGCGAGCACGCCGTCCCCGTCGGCCACATGGTCACGCACCTTCGCCGAGGCCAGCACCAGTGAGACGGCCGCGGCCAGCCGGGCGCCCTCGCCCCGCGCGACGGACGCCGTGCGCATCCCGCGCAGCGGGCAGGGGCCCGCGGTGCGCCGCCACCGGTCGGTGCGATCCGCGTGGTCCGCGTCCTGTGGACGACGCGACTGCGCCTCGACGAGTACGGAGATGATGAGTCCGTCGTAGTTGGTCGCCACCCTGGAGAACTGCCCGTGGTCGGCCCGCAATGCGAGGCAGAGTCCGCACAGGTGGGCCATCCATTCCGTCCGCATGCGTGCGCTCAGCCTGTGGCGGCATGGCCTGACTATTCCGAACACCGCTCCCCCGATTCACCGTTCCTGGACCTTGTGCGGGGAGCACGATAGCCGGAAGATCACCTGACGAACGGTGGTGGCCCCTCACCCGTCTGCCCCCGTCACCACCCGTCCGGCGGGGCTCCGCGAATCTTGCACATCGTCACCACGCGTACGCCACAAGATCCCTGATCCGGCGCCATATGTTCTGCACCAGTACCGTCACGAATCACGTATCTGGTGGGTATCCGCTTGGCGCATCATCCGCATCATGGACGACCATAGAGTTGCGGACGGTACGAAGACCGCGCGCAGAGGAGAGGAGGCGTCCATGGGATCGGTGCGCAAGGCGAGTGCCTGGCTGGGCCTCGTCGACGACAGCGAGATGCGTTACTACGACGATGACTACGCCGAGGGGCCGGAATCCGGGGACGCCGCGCGCGAGTCGTGGGTGACCGACCCGAGAGTCCGGGTGACGGCGGAGACCGCGCAGGACCAGGGCACGCGGATCGCCACGGTCACCCCGGACGGATTCCGGGACGCCCGTGGCATCGGTGAGCTGTTCCGGGACGGCGTCCCCGTCATCGTGAACCTCACGATGATGGAGCCCGGCGACGCCAAGCGCGTCGTCGACTTCGCGGCCGGGCTGACCTTCGGCCTCCGCGGGTCGATCGAGCGCGTGGCGACACGGGTGTTCCTGCTGACCCCGGCCGACTACAAAATTGTCAGTGGTGAGGAGCGCCGCTCCACCGAGGGCGGTTTCTTCAACCAGAGCTGAGCCCGGCAGGGCCGCTCACCGGCTGGACCGGCGCCACGACGTCAGTGCGCCACCGCGCACGGCGACGTCACCGAAAGGCGTCGATTCCGGTGAGCGCCTTGCCGAGCACGAGCTGGTGCATCTCGACGGTGCCCTCGTAGGTGAGGACCGACTCCAGATTGGTCGCGTGCCGCATCACGGGGTATTCGAGGGAAATCCCGTTGGCGCCGAGAATCGTCCGCGCGGTACGGCAGATCTCGATCGCTTCCCGCACGTTGTTCAGCTTCCCGAAACTCACCTGTTCCGGCCGGAGCCTGCCCGCGTCCATACGCACCCCGAGATGGTGCGCGAGAAGGACGCCCTTGTGGAGTTCCACCGCCATGTCGGCGAGCTTCGCCTGAGTGAGCTGGAATCCGCCGATGGGCTTGCCGAACTGTTCCCGGCTCTTCGCGTAGTCGAGCGCCGCGTCGAAGCTCGCGCGGGCAGCGCCCATCGCGCCCCACACGATTCCGTAGCGGGCGTGGCTCAGACAGCTCAGCGGTCCGCGCAGTCCGGTCACCTCCGGGAGCACCGCTTCGGCGGGCAGCCGCACCTCGTCCATGACCAGTTCGCTCGTCACGGAGGCGCGCAGCGACCACTTGTGCTTGATCTCGGGCGCCGAGAAGCCCGTCGCGTCGGTGGGCACGACGAAGCCGCGGACGCCGTCGTCCGTGCGGGCCCAGACCACGGCGACCCCGGCCACCGAGCCGTTGGTGATCCACATCTTGCGTCCGGTGAGCACCCAGTCGTCGCCGTCGCGCTTGGCGTACGTGCGCATCCCCGCGGGGTCGGAGCCGTGGTCGGGCTCGGTCAGGCCGAAGCAGCCGATCACCTCGCCGGACGCCATGCGCGGCAGCCACTCGCGCTTCTGCTCCTCGCTGCCGAAGCGGTGGATGGCGTACATGGCGAGCGAGCCCTGTACGGAGACGAGGGAGCGGATGCCGGAGTCGGCGGCCTCCAGCTCCAGGCAGGCCAGCCCGTACTGCACGGAGCTGGCGCCCGCGCAGCCGTAGCCGGTGAGGTTCATGCCGAGGGCGCCGATCGAGCCCAGTTCGCGGGCCAGTTCGCGCACGCCGGGGAGTTCGCCTCGCTCGTACCAGTCGGCGACGTACGGCAGGACGCGGTCGGCGGCCCAGGAGCGCACGGTCTCGCGCACGGCGCGGTCCTCGTCGCTCAGCAGGTCGTCGATACCCAGCGGGTCGTGGACGTCGAACGCGGGCTTGGGACTCATGGTGTGCCTCCGGCGGGAAACGATCAGCGGCTCGCGGCTGACGCTACGGCCGGGTAATGCCGCTCGACAAGAGGCTCCCGGGACCGCTCCCCCGGCCCTTCGCGCCGTCCTGACCACCCGGGCCGCCGTTCCGCGACGGGGCGCCCTCGCGGGAAGCGGGCGCGTGGCCCCCGCACTCCTCGCTGACGCGCGGCGCGGGCGGGCCGCGCCGCTCACCCTCACCGGGCCCCTGACGGTCCCGGTCCCGGCCCTCGGCCTGGTCCTGGGCCGTGCCCTCGCCCCGGTCCCCGTCGCCACCCGGCCCGTCCGCCGTCCTCTTCGCGCCGTCCACGGTGCGCGGCAGCCGCAGCGCCGCGAGGGCGCCGAGCAGCAGCAGCGCGGCGCTGACCAGCAGCGTCACATGGAGGCCGTGGACGAAGGCGTCGCGCGCGGCCGAGCGCAGCGCCTGCCCCGCCGCGCCGCCGAGCTGGCCCGCGACCTCGTACGCCTCGCCCAGCGAGTGGCTGGCGTCGCCGCTCGCCGAACTGGGCACGCCCCTGGTATCGCGCACCCCCGGCGCGTAGGCGGCGTTCATCACGCTGCCGAGCAGGGCGATGCCCATGCCGGCGCCGAGCTGGTAGGCGGTCTCGCCGACGGCCGCGGCGCCGCCCGCCTGCTCGGCGGGCGCCTCGTTGAGCATCGACTCGTAGCAGGCGAACAGGGTGGTCTCCAGGCCGAAGCCCAGCAGCATGAAGCCGCCGACCAGCAGCGCCGGGCGGTCCTCCTGCCCCACGGACGTCAGACACAGCACGGCCACGGCCGTCAGCACGAAGCCGAGCGCGACCATCGTGCGCGGCCCGAGCAGCTGGAGCAGCCGGGAGCCGACGAGCCCGGCGGCGATGGCGGCGAGCGAGAGCGGCAGCAGCCGCAGCCCGGTCTGGAGCGGGGAGAGGCCGAGGACGAGCTGGAGGTACTGCGCCGCGATCAGCGCCAGCCCGACCAGCGCCAGGACCGTGAGCACGATGCAGCCGAGCGCGGTGCCGAAGGCGGGGCGCGCGACGGTGCGGAAGTCGATGAGGGGGTGGGCCAGGCGCCGCTGGCGCCGCACGAAGAGCGCGATCAGCGCGGCGCCCGTCGCCAGCGGCAGCGCGGTGTGCGGGGAGAACGGGTCGCCGCCGCCCGCGTGCTTGACGCCGAGGATCACCCCGAAGAGGCCGGCTGCTGCCAGCAGCGCGCCGAGCACGTCCCAGGGCCCGTCGCGCTCGCCGGTGGACTCGGGCAGCAGCCAGCGGCCGACCGGGAGGCTGGCCGCCATCAGCGGGATGTTGATCAGGAAGACCGAGCCCCACCAGTAGTGCTCCAGCAGCAGCCCGCCGACCAGCGGCCCCACCGCCGCGCCGACGGCGGCCACCGCGCTCCAGATGCCGATGGCGAGGGCGCGCTCGCGGCGGTCGGGGAAGACCTGCCGCAGGATCGAGAGCGTCGCAGGCATGATCATCGCCCCGCCGACGCCGAGTAGCGCGCGGGCCGCGACCAGCACTCCGGGTGTGTGCGCGTACGCGGCGAGCGCCGAGGCGACGGCGAAGAGCGCGTACCCGAAGAGCAGCACCCGGCGGCGGCCTACGCGGTCGCCGAGGGTCCCGAAGAGGATGAGCAGGGAGGCGCACACGAGCGGATAGGCGTCGACGATCCACAGCAGCTCGATCGAGCCGGGCCGCAGGTCCTCGGAGACGGCGGGCACGGCGACGTGCAGCACCGTGGCGTCGACGGCCACCAGGAGCAGGCTGGCGCACAGCACTATGAGGACGATCCAGCGGTTCGCGCTCCCGCCCGCTCCGGACGGGCCTGCTCTGTGTACGGGGACGTCCGCCGTCTCTTCGGGTACGGGCGTGGTCGTCCCTGACATGTACGCACCTCCTCTTGCGCTCGCGCCTCCCCAGTTCGTGGGGGGAATCGCCGGGTGCGACGTCGGGACAGGCCACCGACCGGCCCGGCGCGGAAGGGCGAGTGGGCGTTAGCGTACGCGAGACGTTCCGGGTGGTGCGTGGCGCGTCTCACCTCGGCGTCCCACCTCGGCGTCGGCAGCAGCGTAGGCGAGCGGAGGGGGCGCGGCCCAGCGCGCACCGGTGCTCACCGGCATGGACCCCTGCGCCCCCGGCCTTGACCCGTTCACACGCGGCCTGGGAAGCGATAGGGGAATTCCCCATTAAGCGGCGGTGAACGGAATTCTCCGAGTGACACTCTTAGCGGCTCGCCAAAGTCATGCCGGAATGCGGGATCTAAGTGAGGGATAAGCTGGAGGAATTCGTGGAAGAAAGGCTGCGATGAGACGCACTCCACATCACATCGTCATCACGAACCCGGTGACATGTCCGAGCACCTCTCGGACCCGTTGTACCGTCGATTGGGTGCGTACCGACCGAATCCTCGCCAGGCTGGAGCAAGAGCCTGAGCGACCGAGCAGCCGCGATGTCCCGCGGATGAGCCGAACCCGCAAGGTGTTGTTCGGTTCAACATTGGGACTGTATGCGCTCATTGTTCTCGCCGTGCTGGTGCGAACGGGCCTCGTTCAGCTCGACTGGCAGGTGATGCTGTTCCGGCCGTACAAGCAGTGGCCGGAAGTGCACGCCTTCCTCGACTACTTCGTGGTGCTGGGGCAGCGCGGCCCCACGGCCGTGCTCGTGATGGCCTGGCTCGGCTGGCGCTCGTGGCGGCAGCGCACCCTGCGGCCCCTGCTGGTGCTCGGCACCTCGCTGCTGCTGCTCAACGTGACGGTCGGCGCGATCAAGATCGGCCTCGGGCGGCTCGGCCCCCACTACGCGACCTCGATCGGCTCGGCCGAGCTGTTCGCCGGGGGGGATATATTCCCTTCGGGCCACACCGCCAACGCCGTCGTGACCTGGGGCATCCTCGCCTACCTCGCCACCACGCCCCGCGCACGACGGGTACTCTCCGTGGTCGGCGCCTTCTTCGCGCTGGGTGTCGGCGCGACCACTGTGTACCTCGGTACGCACTGGGTGAGCGACGTGCTACTCGGCTGGGCCGCGGGGCTGCTGATCCTTCTCGGGCTCCCCTGGTGCGAGCCCGCCATCGCCCGCGCGGAGGCCCTGATCTTCGCCTGGCGGGAGCGGCTGCGCGCCGCCGGGGCGCCGGGGCTCTCGCCCTCGCCCGTGGCCACGCCGGTCGGCGCCCGTAAGCCGCTGCTGCCGCACGGCCTCTCGGCCGAGGAGCTGGCGCACCAAGACGACGGAGCGCCCGGCACGCCCGGCGGGCCCGGATCTCCCGGCGACGCGGGGGTCGCCGGTGCCCGGACCGCCTCCACCGCCTCCGCTTCGGCCGCCTCGGCCGCCTCCTCGTCCGGCACCGGGGCCGCCGTACGGCTGCACCACTCCGCCTCGCGCCAGCAGCATCCGCTGCGCGCCGAGCGCGCCCCCGTCACCCCGGCCCCCGCCGCGGGCCCCCGGCGCCCCCACACCGACCGCCAGGCCCCGCGCACGACGCCCTTCGGGCCGCGGCCTCTGGGGCCGCGCGCGAAGTAGCGGTCCGGAGCAGAACGCGGCCGGCGCGTACAGGAGAAGGTTCCCTGTACGCGCCGGCCGCGTTCTGCTCCTGGTCTGCTCCGGGGGCCCCGTAACCGTCCAGCCGGTCCGTCTCCCGGCGCGAGCGGGACGCTGGGACGTCCCCTAGCCCTTCCAGCAGCGCACGACGGTGCCGTCCTCGACGGCGAGGTTCAGGCGTCCCGTGAGGTACTCCATCGTGATGATGGCGTCCGGTGCGAGCGTCCGTACGGTCGTCCACCCGTGCGCGTACGCACGCTGTTCCGCCTCGGCGCCGGTGAGCCCCACATAGGTCTCGGGCTCGTCCTGGGCAGGGTCTTGGGCTGCGGATTCTGGTGCCATGGCAGCAACCGTACGGCCTGCCCCATACAGCCGGAAGTAGTGACCGGATCCTTGCCGCGTCACACTTGTGTCACAACGCTCCCCGGGTGGTTTGACGTTACCCGTGTCACTCGTACGTGCCTTCTGTGCCCGGTCCTTTTCCGCGCCTCGCACTTCCCCGATTTCCCGTCAGGAAACGCGTGTCCACCACCTCTACAAGAATTCTTCCTGACATCCAATTCCGCCGTTTGGTTCGTCCGTTCGGGGTACTCGCGGCGCCGGGGTAACTCATGGCAGATGAAGAAGACATCGCACCGATCGAAGTGATGCGAGCGGCTCGCGACGAACTCACCGAGCTGACGGGCCTGAAGGCGGAGACGGTCTCGCGCCTGGAGTCCACCGAGGACGGGTGGCTCGTGCAGGTTGAGGTACTCGAACTCGCCCGCATCCCCGAAACGATGAGCCTGCTGTCCACCTATGAGGTGACCCTCACCAAGGACGGACAGCTCAGTGGCTACCAGCGCATCCGGCGCTATGAACGCGGCAAAGCGGACAAGTCCTGAGCGCTGAAGCCCGCGCCCATCGTCCGAGAGCAGCGCACCCAGGAGGGGTGACACAGCGACATGACCGTAGTTCCCGCACAACAGCAGTCCGGAGGCGGCGGCACCAGTGGCTTGTACGACGTACTGGAGCTGATCCTCGACCGCGGCCTGGTGATCGACGCGTTCGTCCGCGTCTCGCTCGTGGGCATCGAGATCCTCAAGATCGACATCCGTGTCGTGGTGGCGAGCGTGGACACCTACCTGCGCTTCGCCGAGGCCTGCAACCGCCTCGACCTGGAATCCGGGCCCAACAAGAGCCCCGGCCTCCCCGACGTCGTCGGCGAAATCACCGAGTCCGGCGCGCGCGGCAAGTCCAAGGGCGCGCTCTCCGGAGCGGCCGAGACCCTCTCCGACGCCTTCAAGCAGGGCCGGGAGGGCGGCGAGGGCCGCGAGGAGAGCCGTGAGTCCGCGCCGCGCAAGCGCCGCAGCAGCACCTCGACCACCCGCAGGAAGGAGGAGTCCGAGTAATGAGCGTCTACGTGTACGGCATCGCACGCGCCGACCACCCCGCGCTGCCCGACCGGATGGACGGCGTGGGCGACCCGCCCCGTCCCGTCCGCTCGCTGCGCGAGGGCGGCCTCGCGGCCGTCGTCAGCGACTGCCCGCCTGACCTGCGGCCCAAGCGGCGTGACCTGCTGGCGCACCAGCAGGTGCTGTCCGAGGCGAGCGCCTCCGACGTCGTGCTCCCGCTGCGCTTCGGCAGCGTCTCCGAGGACGAGGACGCGGTACGCGAGGTCCTCTCGGAGCACGCCGACCACTACCGCGACCAGCTCTCGGAGCTGGAGGGGCGGGTCGAGTACAACGTGAAGGCGGCGCACCGCGAGGACGCCGTGCTCCACCAGGTCGTGATGGAGGAGCCGGAGATCCAGTCCCTCAGCGCGGCCAACCAGGCCGCGGGCGGCGGCTCCCACCAGGACCGGCTGCGGCTGGGCGAGATGGTCGCGCAGGCGATCCGGGACCGCGAGGTCCGGGACGCGCGCAACCTGGAGGAGGCGCTGGCGCCGCACGCCGAGCGCTACTGCCCTGGCCCCGAGGGCACCGGCTGGCTGGCCAACCTGTCCTACCTGGTGGGCCGGGAGGCCACGGAGGACCTCCTGCTGGCCGTGGAGGAGTTGCAGGAGCGCAACCCCCACCTGGACATCCAGCTCTCCGGCCCGCTTCCCCCGTACAGCTTCGTCACGGCGCCCGACGACGCGGCGGCGCCCGCTCCGGAGAACGCCCCGCGGCCCGCTCCGCAGAACGCGGAGTAACCCTGATGGGCCTCATCAGCGAAATCCTGCTGCTCCCGGCCGCCCCCGTACGCGGGGCCGGCTGGGTGCTGCGGCAGGTGGTGGCGGAGGCGGAACGGCAGTACTACGACCCGGCGGCCATCCAGCTCGAACTCCGGGGCCTCGTGGAGGACCTCGAGAGCGGGGCCATCGACGAGGAGGAGTTCGACCAGCGCGAGGACGCCCTGCTGGAACGCCTGGAGGACGCGCGCAGACGACAGACACAGCAAGGAGCTCACTGAGATGACGAACCGGCTGGCACTCACGTTGGCCGTCGCGGGCGGCTATGTGCTGGGCCGCACGAAGAAGGCGAAACTGGCCATCGGGATCGGTGGCATGGTCCTGGGCAAGCGGCTGAATCTGAGCCCCCAGCAGCTCACCAGGCTGGTGAGCGACCAGGTCAAGGCCAACCCGCAGCTCGCCGAGCTGGGCGGTCAGCTCAAGGACGACCTCTCCGGCGTGGGCAAGGCGGCCACGGGCGCGCTCATCAACCGCCGCCTGGACGCTCTCGCCGACTCGCTGCACGACCGCACCCTGGACATCCAGGACCAGCTCGACCCCACGCGCCTCGCCCGTCGCGACGAGGAGTCCGAGGACGAGGGCGAGGACGACGTCGTGGACGAGTACGAAGACGAGGAGGAGTCCGAGGGCGAGGACGAGGAGCGGGACCCGCGCGACGAGCGGGACGAACGGGACGAGGCCGACGAGGAACGGGACGACGGCCAGAGCGGCCCGAGCGGCAAGGGCGAAGGGCGCAGGTCCGCCACCAAGACGGCCGCCTCGCCGAAGCGCACCACGCGGAGCGCGAAGACGGCCAAGAGCGCCGCGTCCGCCAAGGGCGCGAAGTCGGCGACGAGGAACGCCACGTCCAAGACCACCTCGGCCGCGAAGCGCACGGCCAAGACGGCGAAGACGGCCAAGAGCGCCAAGAAGGCCGGTACCGCGGGAGCGGGAGGGGGTGGCGGCCGTGGCTGAGCGGCAGCGCGACGGCGGTCCCGTCAGCGGGATCAAGGACACCCTCACCAACAGTCCGGCGACCGGGCGGCTCAAGGAGGCCGCCGCCGCCTACGCGGCGGCCCAGGCCCAGCGCCTGCTGGTCTCGACGGGCAGGAAGCTCGGCGAGACCACCCACCTCCTCAACGACGTGGCGGAGGGCCGCAGTCCGGGCCTCACCAAGATGGCCAAGGAGGGCGGCAAGAAGTTCGCCGAGGGCAAGGGCCCGCTGCGCTCCGTGCTGGAGATCGGCGCGAGCGGCGTCAAGGACAAGGCCAAGGACGCCTTCCAGAACCTGACCGGCGGCGGCAAGAAGAAGGGCGGTGGCGGCAAGGGCAAGTTCGTCACCATCGTCGAGCAGGCCGACGTCGGCGTCCCGGTGCGCGAGGCGTACAACCAGTGGACGCAGTTCCAGGAGTTCAGCACGTTCGCCAAGGGTGTGCAGGGCGTGGAGGCCACGGACGACGTGTCGTCCAACTGGCGCGCCAAGATCTTCTGGTCCAGCCGCAGCTGGCAGGCGAACACCACCGAGCAGGTGCCCGACGAGCGGATCGCCTGGACCTCGGAGGGCGCCAAGGGCACCACGCGCGGCGTCGTCACCTTCCACGCGCTCACCGACACCCTGACGCGGGTGCTGCTGGTCATCGAGTACTACCCCAAGGGCCTGTTCGAGAAGACCGGCAACATCTGGCGTGCGCAGGGCCGCAGGGCCCGGCTCGACCTCAAGCACTTCCGCCGCTTCGTGATGATGCGCGGCGAGGCCACCGGCGAGTGGCGCGGCGAGATCCGCGACGGCGAGGTCGTACGGACCCACGAGGAGGCCCTGGAGGACGAGGACCGGGGCACCCACGACGAGGCCCCGGACGACGAGGAACCGGAGGACGAGGACCGCGGCGCCCACGAGGACGACGTCTATGAGGACGAGGAGGAAGAGGAGGAAGAGCCCGCCGAGGACGAGGAGGCGGAAGCGGAAGCAGAAGCGGAAGCCGAGGCGGACGAGCGCGAACCCGAACCGGAGCGTGTGCGATGACGACTGTTCCCGAACGCTATGCCTCCTCCAACGGCGGCTCGAACCTCGCGGACATCCTGGAACGCGTCCTCGACAAGGGCATCATCATCGCGGGCGACATCCGCATCGACCTGCTCGACATCGAGCTGCTGACCATCAAGCTCCGGCTGATCGTCGCCTCCGTCGAGCGTGCCGAGCAGATGGGCATCGACTGGTGGCGCGACGACCCGTCGCTCTCCTCCAACGCGCGCAGGAACGAGCTGGGCAGGGAGAACGACCGTCTCCGCGAGCGCATCGCCGAGCTGGAACGGAAGGAACTGGAAGATTGAACGCGCGACTCACCTACGTCTACGGGGTCGTCCACGAGGACGCCGTCCTGGCGGGGGCCGAGGAGCGGGACGGTCCCCCGGCGGAGCTGCGCGGAGTGACCGGAGTGGCCGGAGCGCCCGTGCACACCGTGCGGCACGCGGGGCTGGCCGCGCTGACCAGCCCCGTGCCCGCCGAGGACTTCGACGAGGCGGGCCTGCGGCGGCATCTGGAGGATATGGCGTGGCTGGAGGCGGCGGCCCGCGCCCATCAGGGCGTGGTCGACCACGCGGCCCGTACCGCCTGCGTCCTCCCCCTGCGGCTGGGCACCGTCTGCCATGACGAGGAGGGTGTCAGGCGCCTCCTCGACGAGGGCCATGACCGGTTCAGCGCGGCGATCGCCGCGCTGGAGGGGCGGGTCGAGTGGGGCGTCAAGGTCTTCACGGAGACGGAGCCGGAGACGAAGGAGCCGCAGGAGCCCGCAGCCCCCTCCCCCACGACGGGCGACGGCACCGGCGCGGGCGGCACCGGAACCGGAACCGGCAGCGGAACCCGCACGCGCACCGTCCCCTCGCGCGGCGCGGGCCGCGCGTATCTGCGGCAGCGCGGCCAGGCCCGTCGCACCGAGGAGGAGCGCACGGCACGCGCGGACGCGTGCGCGCGAGGCGTCCACGACATCCTCGCCGGCCTGGCCGAACGCCACAGGCTGCACCGCCCGCAGCACCCCGAGCTGTCGGGCGAGCGGGCCGAGAACCTGCTCAACGCGGCGTATCTCGTGCCGGACGGGCAGTCGTCGGCCGAGTTCGCGCGGCGCGTGACCGAGCTGGCCGAGAGCAAGAAGGGGGTGCGGATCGAGCTGACGGGCCCGTGGGCCCCGTACTCGTTCGCCGAGGTGGTGACACGTGACGCGCCCGCACACGGCTGACTCCGGCACCGGCACGGGCCCCCGCAAAGCCCCCGCGCCCCGCGGCCGTCCCGGACCCCGCGACGTGGACCCCGTCGAGCGGGCCCTCCAGGAGCGGGGACCCACCGTCGGCACGGGGGCCAGGCGGCGGCCCGACCCCGATCTCCACGAGCCCGTACCCGGCGAGCCGTTCGCGCAGCGCCAGGTCGCCCTCGTCGACCTGCTGGACAGGCTGCTGGCGGGCGGCGCGGTCATCGCGGGCGATCTGACACTGCGCATCGCGGACGTGGACCTGGTCCGCATCGATCTGCGCGCGCTGATCAGCTCCGTCAACGAACGAGTGCCCTCTCCCTTCACCGATGTGAAGCCCCTCGACGATCCGCGCGCCGCCCAGGACCCGCCGCGGGAGCGCCCGCTGGACCACCCGTACGACCCGCAGGACGACGACGCGACCGAGGAGCCCCCCTCATGAGCGACACGCGTGATACGCGCGACAGCGAACGGACGCCGCACCGCACCGTGGAGCTGGACCGGGACACCGTCGAGCGCGATCTGATGAAGCTGGTGCTCACCATCATCGAGCTACTGCGGCAGCTCATGGAGCGGCAGGCGCTGCGCCGGGTGGACGTCGGCGATCTGACGGAGGATCAGGAGGAGCGGATCGGGCTGACGCTGATGCTGCTCTCGGAGCGCATGGACGAACTGTGCGAGCGCTACGAACTCGACCCGCGCGACCTCAACCTCGACCTCGGGCCGCTCGGGCCATTGCTGCCGCCACGGTGACGCCCCATCATGGCGTGAGCCCGTGTAAAGGCCCCGTGCCCGTGCCGTGCGCCCATGCCGCGCATGCCGCGCATGCCGCGCACGTCCAGCCGTGGCCCGCACGAGCGGCGCAGCCCGTTACGCACGCACAGCGGAAGCGAGGGGGCAGGGATGGCGACGCAGACCACTGAGGCGAGCACGGGTCCGGGAGCGTTACGGCGCACCCGGCGGCCCGGCAGCGTCGTCGTGGACTGGCTGACGACCACCGACCACAAGAAGATCGGCCACCTCTATCTGGTGACCTCGTTCGGCTTCTTCCTGGTCGGCGGCGTGCTCGCGCTGATGATGCGGGCCGAACTCGCGCGCCCCGGGCTCCAGTTGATGACCAACGAGGAGTTCAACCAGGCGTTCACGATGCACGGCACGATCATGCTGCTGCTCTTCGCCACCCCCACCTTCGCGGGCTTCGCGAACGAGATCATGCCGCTTCAGATCGGCTCGCCCGACGTGGCGTTCCCGCGGTTGAACATGCTCTCGTTCTGGCTGTTCCTCTTCGGCGGCATCATCGTGCTCAGCAGCTTCCTCGTGCCCTCTGGCCCGGCCGCCTTCGGCTGGTTCGCCTACGCGCCGCTCAACTCCCTGACCCGCTCGCCCGGCATCGGGGCCGATCTGTGGATCATGGGCCTGGCGCTCGCGGGCTTCGGCACGATCCTCGGCGCGGTCAACTTCCTGACGACGATCATCGGGATGCGCGCGCCGGGCATGACGATGTTCCGGATGCCGGTCTTCACCTGGAACACCCTCTTCACCTCGATCCTCATCCTGATCGCCTTCCCGGTGCTGGCCGCCGCGCTGCTGTGCCTGGAGGCGGACCGGCGCTTCGGTGCCGTCGTCTTCGAGTCGGCGAACGGAGGAGCGCTGCTGTGGCAGCACCTCTTCTGGTTCTTCGGGCATCCGGAGGTCTACATCATCGCGCTGCCGTTCTTCGGCATCGTCACGGAGATCATCCCGGTGTTCTCACGGAAGCCGATCTTCGGCTACGTGATGCTGGTCGGCGCCACGATGGCCATCACGGGCCTGTCGGTCGTGGTCTGGGCGCACCACATGTTCGCTACGGGGGCCGTGCTGCTGCCGTTCTTCGCGTTCATGTCGTTCCTGATCGCGGTGCCGACGGGGGTGAAGTTCTTCAACTGGATCGGCACGATGTGGCGGGGCTCCGTCTCCTTCGAGACGCCGATGCTGTGGTCGGTCGGCTTCCTCGTCAGCTTCCTGTTCGGCGGTCTGACGGGGGTCCTGCTGGCGTCGCCGCCGCTGGACTTCCATGTGACGGACACCTACTTCGTGGTGGCCCACTTCCACTACGTGGTCTTCGGCACCGTGGTCTTCGCGACGTTCGGCGGCTTCTACTTCTGGTGGCCGAAGTTCACCGGGAAGATGCTCGACGAACGCCTCGGGAAGATCCATTTCTGGACGCTCTTCGTCGGCTTCCACACCACCTTCCTGGTGCAGCACTGGCTGGGCGTGGAGGGGATGCCGCGCCGCTACGCCGACTATCTGGCGGCCGACGGCTTCACCGCGCTCAACACCCTCTCGTCCGTGGGCGCCTTCCTGCTCGGCCTGTCCACGCTGCCGTTCCTCTACAACGTCTGGAAGACCGCCAAGTACGGGGTGCGGGTCGAGATGGACGACCCGTGGGGCTTCGGGCGCTCCCTGGAGTGGGCGACGTCCTGTCCCCCGCCGCGCCACAACTTCACGACCATGCCCCGCATCCGCTCCGAGTCCCCCGCCTTCGACCTGCACCACCCGGAGATCCCCGCCGAGTCCCAGGAGCCGGGCCTGGTCAGCTCGGCCGGCCCGTCGGGTCCGGCAGGCCAGGCCGGTCAGGCAGCGCGCGGGAGAGACGGTCGCGCAGAGCCGTGACGTAGGCGTCGAACCCCTCCGGTTCGCGCACCTCGAAGTCGAAGCCGAGCAGCAGGATGTGCACGACGAGCGCCTCCGGCGAATAGCCGCCCGTGCGCAGCAGGCAGCTCTCCGCGTCGACGGCCTCCAGGGTGCCCGTCGAGAGCGAGATCCGCTCCGCCGCGCGCTCCATGGGCGCCCGCAGCAGCACGGTGGCGCTCACGGCGTACGCGCGGGTCGAGACGCCCTCGGACACCCATGCCGCCAGGTCCTCGGCGGGCGGCGTACGGGGAGCGAAGCGCGGCCCGTGCGGCGGCGTGAGCGTGATCCGGTCGACGCGGTAGGTGCGCCAGTCGGCGCGGTCCAGGTCCCAGCCGACGAGGTACCAGCGCCGCCGCGTACTCACCAGCCGATGCGGTTCGACGCTGCGGCGTGACGCGCTCTTGTCGTGCGACTCGTAGGCGAAGCGGACGCGCTCGTGGTCCCGGCAGGCGTGCGCGAGCTGGGTCAGCACGGCGGGATCGACGGAGGGGCCCGTGTGCGAGCGGGTCATGGGGACGGTGTACTCGGTGAGCGCCGCGACCCTGCGGCGCAGCCGGTGCGGCAGCACCTGTTCGAGCTTGGCCAGCGCCCTGACGGAGGACTCCTCGATGCCGCGCACGGCGCCGTCGGCCGCGCCCTGGAGGCCGATCGCGACGGCGACGGCCTCCTCGTCGTCGAGCAGGAGGGGCGGCAGCTCGGCCCCCGCGCCCAGTTGATAGCCACCGGCGGTGCCGGTGGCCGAGTGGACGGGATAGCCGAGGCCGCGGAGGCGGTCCACGTCCCTGCGGACGGTCCGCGCGGTCACCCCGAGCCGGTCGGCCAGCTCGGCCCCCGACCACTCGCGGTGGGCCTGGAGGAGCGAGAGCAGACGCAGCAGCCGTGCCGAAGTCTCAAGCATGGCGTGAGTGTGCCACCGGTCGCGGACAGCTTCTGTCCGCGACCGGTGGCACCCGTTCACGGGGTCACCTGGGTGAGGTCACCACCTGTACCAGCGTGCCCTCCGTCCGCCCGCGGCGGTGGAGCGCAGCAGGAAGCCGAGCAGCCAGATCACCAGGACCGCGATCGCGATCCACCACAGCGCCTTCAGCGCGAAGCCCGCTCCGAAGAGGATGAGGGCCAGCAGAAGTACGAGAAGAATCGGAACCATGGATGACAACACCTCCAGGCTCCGAGTTGCCCCGATCGGCCTTTCTACACCGCTTCTTCACCCTCTTCAGGAACGGCGACGGAAGCCACGGCACGCACGGCGAGGTCGTTGTCGAGCGTGTAGTACGGGCGCAGCGCGTACGTGCGCGGCTCTCCCGCACCGTCCGTTCCGTCCGCCCCGTCCGTCACCGTCACATCTCTCGGTGGATAAGTGAAGATCCGCTTCTTGTCGGGGACGTCGTCGAGGATGCGGGCGATCCGCACCGCGCACGCCTCGGCCGAGGGGCGCAGCCACAGGTCCCAGACGGGGTGCCGGGTCAGCGGCGCGTAGGGCAGCGCGGCCGTGAACGCGGCGCCATCCGCGTCTTCGTGGCCCTGCCCATCCTCCTGCCCGCGCTCCTGTGCTGACGCGAGCGGTACGGCGACCACGTCACCGTCCGCCGCTGCCCTCGCGCAGCGCGGGTGCGCCTCCAACCGGGCCGTGGGCGACAGGCGTGCGCCGTAGAGCCGTCCGCTCAGCTCCATGCCGTCGTCCTCGACGCGCAGTTCCCCCGCCTCCGCGTGCGGCCAGCGCAGCCAGGAGCGGACGGTGAGGTTCCCGTACTTGGTGGCGTACGGGATGCGCACGCCCAGCCAGGTGCGCCCCGAGCGCGGGGTGCGGTCCACCAGGGAGCGCAGGTCGTGGACGCCGGGCAGCAGCCGTCTGGGCTCCGCTTCGCCGAGGAGGAGCGAGGCGTCCCAGCGGCCCTCGGGCAGCGACATGGTGCTGGGCAGCGCGGCGCGCAGCGGTCCTTCCGCCGCCACGGGGGTGAGGGGCAACCGTACGGTGTCGCCGTGCTCGTCGTCGCCGCCGCGCCGTCGCAGCAGCAGCGCCGCGTCCCTGACCTCCTCGGCACGCTGATCGGCGAGGCGCACGTCAAAGGTGAGCCCTCCGGCGCGGTCGGCGGTGCAGTCGGCGCGCGGGCGCGGCGAGACGGGCCGCCCGCGGGGGCGGCTGCCGCCGCCGTGCACGGGAGCCGTGGGCGCGGCGGGGTCGGGGTCGGCACCGGTGCCGGACGCGGCCGGTCCGCCGGGGCCGCGCGCCCCGGAGGACGCGGCGCCCATGACGGCGGCACCGCCGGGCGGAGTGCCCGGCCGGGTGCCCGCTCTCGGGACGCCGGTTCTCGACGCGTCCGGCGGCGCACCCGCTCTCGCCGCGTCCGTTCCCACTGTCGTCGCTCCCCGCGCGTCCATGCTCGACGCGCCCGCTCTCGGTGCATCCGCTCCCGATGCGCCCGCTCCTGGCGCGTCTGTTCTCGACGCATCCGCTCCCGGTACGCCCGCTCTCGACGCGTCCGCTCCCACCGTCGTCGCTCCCGATGCGTCTGTTCTCGCCGTCGTCGCTCCCAACGCGCCTGTTCTCGGCGCATCCGGTCCCGACGCGCCCACTCTCGACGCATCCGCTCCCGGTGCGCCCGCTCTCGACGCGTCCGCTCCCGCCGTCGTCGCTCCCGGTGTGGTCGTGACCTGTGTGCTCATGCCCGGCCCCCCTGCGGCAGCGCGTCGAATCCCGTTCCCAGCAGCGCGTCCTTGGCCCGGTAGGCGCCGCCCAGCAGCGCCCCGCGCGCCCGGTGCAGTCCCCTGCTGCCGCGCGCCAGCAGATCGGTCAGCAGCGACTCGTAGCGCGCCCCGATCCGCGCCGGGTCAAAGCGCGCCGCGTCCGACAGCGCGGCCTGGCCCATGCGCTGCCGCAGTTCGTCGTCGTTGATCAGCCCGAGCAGTGCCGCGGCCACGGCGTCGGCGTCGCCCATGGGCACCAGGCTGCCGTCGACGCCGGGGCGGATGATCTCGCCGGGCCCGTGCGGGCAGTCGGTGGCCACGACGGGCAGGCCGCAGCGCATGGCCTCGACGATGGTCATCCCGAAGGACTCCAGGCTGGAGGTGACCGCGCCGATGGAGCCCTTGGTCCACTCCGCCTCGATGGGGTGCGCCGCGCCCATCAGGAAGACGTGGTTGTAGAGGCCGAGCGTGTCGATGAGGGAGCGCAGCTTCGCGTACTCCCGGCCGCTGCCGTAGATCCGCAGCCGCCAGTCAGGGCGCTCGGCGACGACCTTGGCGAAGGCCCGTATCAGCAGGTCGTAGCGCTTGGCAGGGGCAAGCCGCCCGGCCGCGACGACCCACTTCCCAGTGCCGTCGGCCGGTCGGACCTCGGGCGCGGGAACGCTGTTGGGCACCGCCTCGACGCGGACGCCGGGCAGCCGCAGCAGTCGCCGGTAGTCGCGCGCGT
This sequence comes from Streptomyces daliensis, assembly GCF_054782395.1. Classification (NCBI taxonomy): domain Bacteria; kingdom Bacillati; phylum Actinomycetota; class Actinomycetes; order Kitasatosporales; family Streptomycetaceae; genus Streptomyces; species Streptomyces daliensis. The sequence goes on from NZ_BAAGSO010000123.1 coordinate 34,454, forward strand.
CGGCCTCGGTGACGGTGGTGACCGCGTCGAGCCGGGGATACGTGTCGCGCAGCATCAGCTTGAGCGGGGCCGAGTGCGTGGAGAGCGTGAGGTGTTCCTGCCCCACACGCAGCGGTCCCTTGCGCGTCTGACGGGCGATGTGCGCGTTGAGCCCGGGGCGCGTCCCGATCACGACGTGGGCGTCCGTCGTCGCGAGGTGTTCCCCGATGAGCCGGTCGGTGAGGGCGCTGTACTGCGCGTATCTGCCGTCGGCGCGCGGGAAGACCCGCGCGGGCAGCCGGTGTTCGGGGTCGTCCCCCGCGTAGTCGGGGCTGTGGCCCCGCAGATCGACGAGGTGCCGCAACCGCACACCGGGGCCCGGGTCGAAGACCGGCCGGTCGCGGTAGCGGAACACGGAGACCACCTCCACTTCATGCTGTTCCGCGAGCGTGCGTGCGAGATTGAAGGTGGTCCGGATCGTTCCCCCGATGCCGTACCCGCTGTTGATCAGAAACGAGATGCGCATGTCACCCGATCCCACGGTTCCCTGCGGGACGTCCCCCTTGTCCCGCCTGACACCCTGTGGGATGGGAATTCCCCCCGTCAGGTTGTGTGCTATGACCACCTTGTTCCACAAGAGTTCAGGCATCGTGACCGCGACGTGGGAACCGAACGGAGCGATTTGCCGTTCAGTTAAGGGAAGTGGGGGCCGCGGCCAGACGCTCCCCTGTTCTCTGCGCGCTCATGGGCGGTATCCGAGCTGCGGCACGGTGAAGCACGTCCGCTCCATCCCGGGGCCCTGTGTGACCCACCCCCGGCCGTCGCGCCAGCGTGCCACGGACAGGCAGGTGCGCCGCTCGCGCGGGGGCTCGGCGCGCCGCTCGTAGCGGACGGGCAGCAGCAGGCCCCTTGCGGTGTACGGGGTGTCGCGCTGCATGAAGCGCTCGACGCACGCTCGCGTGGGCTCCCGGCAGGAGGCCGCGGCGTCGCTGAACCACATGGCGGCTGCCCATCCCTCCAGTTGCCACTGGGACAGTCCCTCGCGCCCCGGGCCCGTGCGTTCCATGGCCCGCCGGAAGTCGCGGACCGCCGGATGGTCGGCGTCGGCGTAGTTGCGACTGCTACTCGTCGCCCACAGCGCGTTCCGGCAGCGCGGCGCGTCCGCGTAATCGTCCGCGACCGAAGACGACCAGTTCTGCACGTTGGTGACTTTCGCCGTGAGCCGCACCCCGGCCGCGTCCAATGCTTCGCACAGCCGCGCGTTGCCGTGCGTGTCCATGGCGTCGAAGACGAGATCGACGCCCTGGGCGCGCAGCTCCGCCGCGACCGCCCGGAAGTTCGGCAGCGCGAAGTCCACCTGCTGCGGCACCACCTCGTACCCCTCGGCCTTCAGCCCGCGCGTCACCAGCCGCGCGTAGGCGGCGGAGGCCGACTGGTTGTACGAGACGACGGCGGCCTTGCGCGCTCCGTGCTCGCGCTTGAAGTAGCGGTACACCTCGGTACCGCCGTACAGCCGCCCGTCCCAGCCGAGCTCGCCGCCACGGCGCGGGGCGAGGCTGCCGTAGATGCCGTACAGGTGCGGATAGGTGTCGTAGGCGGGCCCGATGGGCTGCCCCCCGATGTCCGGGACGCCCGCCTCGGCGACCTGCCGCGCTCCCGCGTAGTCCAGCGAGGCGCCCGCGACCAGCGCGAGGACCTTCTCCTTGCCCAGCAGCCGCCGCACGCACTCGCTGTTGCCCGCGCCGCTGCCGCCGTCGTCGCAGGTGGCCACGGAGACGCGGCGGCCGTGGATGCCACCGCGCGCGTTCAGCCGGTCGAAGTACGCCTTGGCGCCGTCGCGCGGCCCGGCGAACGCGTCGCCGCCGACCGGGCTGGTGGCGCTGGTGATGATGCCGACCTTGAGCGGTGCGGCGCTCGCACCGCCCGTACCGGTGCCGTCCGTGCGGGCGTCGCGGGCGCCGCCGCGTGCCTCGAAGTCGCTCTCGGGCAGTCTGCTGCCGCACGCGGCGGCGAGCAGCGCGACGAGGACGACGACGAAGGCGAAGACAGGGGCGGGGACGGAGGCGCCGCGCGCGCCCTGGCGTACGGGCACGGGTAAGCCCACGGGTTCAGCAGCCCGACGACTCGGGGACGTCCGTGCCGCTCATCGCGACCAGCGCGCACAGGGTCTTCACCGAGACCTTCCAGTCGCCGTCCTGCTCGACGGCCGTGCCCTGCGCGTCGGGCAGCGCGGTGGCGCCCTTGAGCGTCAGCGCGTACGCCACGTCGGCCTCCCGGGCCGAGGTGAAGTCCACCTTCGAGACGTCCGCGCGCACCTGCTCGCCGCGCTCGTCGCCGTTGAACGCCTTGAGCAGCGGCCTGAGCCGCTCGCCGTCCTCCAGCACCTTCGTCTTCTCGTCCTGGGAGACGGCGGGGTCGAAGAACCGCTCCCAGTTCCTCGTGACCTCCTTCTCGGCCGCCGCCGGGTCGGCGGGCGCGCCCGTCGTCGCATCCGACGCGTCCGTCTCCTCTTCGGGGGCGGACGTGTCCTCCTCGGCCGACGGGGACACGACCTCCTCCGTCGGCCCCGGCTCGTTCTCGCGGTTCTCGGACGCGTCGCCGCACCCCGCCGTCGCGCCCGCCCCCAGGACGAGAACGGCCACAACCGTCACCCAACGCCCCCCACGGCACATCTGCCTCACCACCGCACGTAGTCGGTCTTCTGCGTTCGGCTTCCTCACGGCATAGTGCCCCTCAACGCGTGCCGTGCACAGGCACAAGGGGAGCCGAATGAGGACCTGGAGCGCGCGCCCGGGAGACGGCGCTGGGACGGCGGGCTGGGGAGTCTGGGCGGGCTGGGCCGCCCTGGCCGCGGGCGGCGTCCTGTGCGCGCTCGGCTGGTACGGCGTCTCCGGCGAACGCTTCGCCGAGCGCCAGCTCCCCTATCTCGCCTCGTGCACGGTGCCGGGGGCCGCGCTGATCGTCGCGGGTGCGGTGCTGCTGTCCGGGGGGATCGGCCGGGGTACGGGTACGGGTACGGGCGCGGGTGCGGAACGGGAGGCTCCGGAGCCCTCCGAACCCCCCGAGCCCCTGGAACCGGTGGCCTCTTCGACGGAGCCGCCCCTGTCCGTGCCCGGCGGACGGCTCGCCCACCGCCCCGACTGCCCCCTCGTGGACGGCAGACCCGACGCGGTACCGGCGCCGCAGGGCGCCGAGCCCTGCCCCGTCTGCGAACCGGACCACCCCGCACCGTCGTCCGGTCCCCCGCCGCACGGCCCCGAGCCGGGGGACCACGCGCCGCCCCGTGCGGGGCGCACGCCGTGAGCCTCACCTACGACCTCACGCTCGCCGGACTCGCCGTCGGCAGCGCCGCCGCGCTGACGGGCATCGGGCTGATCGTCACGTACCGCGCGACCGGCGTCCTCAACCTCGCGCACGGGGCCGTCGCGATGGTCGCCGCGTACGCGCTGCGGCAGTTCACCGTCGAGTGGGGCTGGCCCCTCCCGCTGGCGGCGGCCGTCACACTGTGCGTTCTCGCGCCCGCCTTCGGGCTGCTGCTGGACCTGGCCGTATTCCGCCCCCTCGCCGGGGAGACCGTGCCCGCGCTCGTCGCCTCGCTCGGTGTGTTCGTCCTCCTCGTCGGCGTCGCGACGCTGCTGTGGGGCACGGGGGCACGCTCCGACGCGCCGCGCATCCTGCCCGAGGACCCGTGGATCCAGCTCGCCGCCACCCTCGCGCTGGCCCTCGCCGTGGCCGCCGTGACCCGCTGGACGCGCTTCGGTCGCGAACTGCGCGCGGTCGTCGACGACCGCGCGCTCGCCCGCCTCACCGGAATCCACGCCGACCGCGTCTCCGCCGCGGGCTGGGCCTTCGGCACGTTCACCGCCGGTCTCACCGGCGTCCTCCTCGCGCCCGCGCTGCGCCTGGACCCGTACGGGCTGCCGCTGCTCGTCATGGAGGTGATGGCCGTCGCGGTCGTGGCGCGGATGCGCGGGCTGCCCGTCGCGATCGGCGCCGCGCTCGCCGTCGCCGTCGCGCAGAGCCAGCTCACCCGGTTCCACCCGGAGAACTGGGCCCAGCCGCTCCTCCAGTCCTTCGGCGCCAACCTCTTCGCCGTCGCGCTGCTCGTCGCGGCCCTCGCCCTGCCCGCGCCGCCCACGCCCGGCGCGTCCTCAGCCGCGTCACGCCCCACTCCCCCGCGCCTCGCCGCGAGGCACGGCGCTGGTCCGCTGCCGCTCGTCGCCGCCATCCTCTTCCTCCTGCCGCTCGGCTTCGCGGGCAGCGATCTGCGCACGTCCGTGCAGGTGCCCGCGCTGGCGGTGATCCTGCTGTCCCTGGTCGTCGTCACCGGGCGCGGCGGACAGATCTCGCTCGGCCAGGCCGCCTACGCGGGCCTCGGCGCGCTGTTCACAGCACACCTGTCCCCGCATCTGCCGAACCTGCTGGCGCTCGCCGCGGCCGTCGCGCTCGTCGCGCCGCTCGGCCTGCTCACCGGCTGGCCCGCGATCCGCCGCCAGGGCCTCGCACTCGCGCTGACCACGCTCGCGTTCTCGCTGACGGTGAGCAGATTCGTGCTCGACCAGCCCTACGCGACGGCCGGTCTCGCACCCGACAGGCCCGCCTGGTTCCACGGCGACCGCGCCTACTACACGCTCGAACTCGCCCTCCTCGCCCTCGCCGCCGCCACCGTCGCCCTGCTGCGCCGGGGACGCCACGGCCGCGCGCTCACCGCACTGCGCGACGACGAACGCGCCGCCTCGGCCGCCGGAGTCGCCGTCCCCGCACTGAAGCTGACCACATTCGTCACGGGCGCCGCGCTGGCGGCGCTCGGGGGCGGGATGCTGACGATGGGCGTACGGGCCTTCGACGCGGGCGCCTTCGACCCCGTGCGAGGGCTGCTGTGGTTCGCGGCGATCGTGGTCCTCGGCTCCGACAGCGTGATCGGGGCCCTGGCCGCCGCCGCGCTCCTGGTGGGCCTCGACGCGGGGGCCCAGGGCGGCTGGGCCGCTGCCGTGATCGGCGTCCTCGCGGTGCTGACGGGCCGTCACCCGGGGGTGGTCCCCGCCCTGACGGAAGCGGCACGACGCCTGACGTACGGAAGCCCCGCACCACGGCGCCCGGTCGTCCACCCGAGGAAACGCCCCAGCGCCGCGCCGTCCCCCAACGCCCGAACACCACGCACCGCCCCGGACGCGGACCCGAACCCAATCACCGCCACCAGCACAGGCGCGGACGCGGACGGGGGCACATGTCCGGGCCCGCACCCAGGCCCGACCACCCCCGCCCCGTCCCTCCTGCGCGCCCACTCCGTCACTGCCGCCTACGGCGGCCACCTCGCGCTCCGCGACACCGGCCTCACCGTCCCCCCGTACCGCGTCACCGCCCTCGTCGGCCCGAACGGAGCGGGCAAGAGCACCCTGTTCCACTGCCTCGCGGGCACGCTGCGTCCGCGTTCCGGGACGGTGCTGCTCGGCACGCGGGACGTCACGGGGCTGCCCCCGCACGCGCGCACGCGGCTGGGCGTCGCCCGTACGTTCCAGCAGCTCGCCGTCTTCCCTTCCCTGACCGTCGCCGAGAACGTGCGCGTCGGCGCCGAGTACACGGGCCTCTCCGCCCCCGCCACGCGGGACGCGACCGACCGCGCCCTGCGCCTGCTGCGGCTCGGGCCGCTGCGCGACACCCAGGCCGCCGGGCTGCCCACCGCCGTGCTGCGGCGCGTCGAACTCGCCCGCGCGCTGGCCACGAACCCGCACACGCTGCTTCTCGACGAGCCCACCGCCGGTCTGGACACGGCGGAGACGGCGGACCTCGTGCGCCTGCTGAGGGCGCTCGCAGCCGACGGCATGGCGCTGCTCGTCATCGAGCACGACCGCGCACTCGTCGCCGAACTCGCGGACACCGTCCACACCCTGGAGCCGCCCGGATGACCGTCGAACTCGCCCTGCACTGCGCCCGTGTCCGCTACGGCCCGCTGGAGGCCCTGCACGGTGTGGACCTGGTCTGCCCCTCGGCGCGGATCACCGCGCTGCTGGGGCGCAACGGTTCGGGACGTACGACGGTGCTGCGCGCCCTCGCGGGAATGGCACCGCTCTCGGCCGGCCGGGTGGTGTGGCGGGGCGCCGACGTGACGGGGACACCCGCGCAGGTACGGGCCCGCCGTGGCATGTTCCTGGTGCCGGACCGGGGCGCGGTCTTCGGCGGGCTCACCGTGGCCGAGAACCTCGCGCTCTCCTCACGTACGAGGAACGAGCCCACCGGCACGGAGACGAACCCGCTCCCCTATCCCGCGCTCTCCGCGCTGCTCCCGCGCCACGCGGCCACCCTCTCCGGCGGCGAGCAGCGGATGCTCGCCGTCACCCGCGCCCTGCTCTCGCCCGCGCGCGTTCTGCTCCTCGACGAGCCCACCTCGGGCATGTCTCCGGCCCACGCGGCCCGTACGTACGCGCTCCTGGCCGCCGCGACCCGCGAGGGCCGCACCGTCGTGGTGGCGGAGACGGCGCTCAGCGCGCCGCTCGCCGACGTCACCTGCGTCGTGCACGAACTGCGGCGCGGCACGGTCGCCTTCAGCGGGGAGCCCGCCGAACCGGGGGCTCCCCGCTGAAGAGGGGTCAGCGACTGCCCGGGACGACCAGCTTGGTACCCGTGGCCAGCATCTCGGGGCGCGGCCCTACGGCCCGGGAGTTGGCGCGGTAGAGCGACTGCCAGCCGCCCCTGAGCCGGTAGCGCTCGGCGAGGACGGACAGGTTCTCGCCCTCGCGCACGACGTGGACGCGGTCGCCGGGCCGCGTCGTCGCACGCTGCGTGGAGCGCTGGGCGCGCGGCTCGGCGGCGGGCCGCGCCGAGCCGCCGCCGCTGAGCCCGTGTCGCTTGGAGCACACGGGCCACGCCTTCCAGCCCTGAGTCTTCAGCACCTTCTTGGCGACGGCGATCTGCTGGTCGGGGGTGGCCAGGTCGGCGCGCGGCGCGTACTTGAGACCGCCGAACTCCTTCCAGGTGGGCTGCCCGAACTGGAGCCCGCCGTAGTAGTTGTTGCCCGTGTTGGTGCTCCAGCGCCCGCCGCTCTCGCACTGCGCGAGGCGGTGCCAGTCCGATCTGCCGGCGCTCGATCCGTCGAACACGGAGGTGGCAGGCGCACCCGACGGCGCACTCGCGAACGCGGCTCCTCCCGGCATCAGCGCCGCCGCCAGAGCCGTGAAGGCGACGGCGCCCGTACGCACCGTGGAGGAGCCCGACCAGGCCCTGGCTCTGGACCGGGCCAGGGATTCAGGAGTGCTCTCGTGCCGGTCGGCCGGACGGGACACGGCGCGGCCGAGCACGCGGATTCGGGACATACGATCACACTTCAGTGCCATCGGCACACGCTAGGCATGCCCGTGTCCGGGAACACCCCAACCGGGCCCACCCGACACGCGGACCCCACCCGGTCGGCGGACCGGGCGGGGCCCTAAGGGGTGTTCCCGGAGGCGCGTACACCTCACCGTCCACGCCTCACCGCGTACGCGTCACCACGTACGCCGCACCGCGCGCACCTCACCGCGCACCGCTCAGAGCGTCAGCCGCTGGCCGGGCACGATGAGGTCGGGATCGGCGCCGATAACGCCCTCGTTGGCGCGGTAGACGGCGCGCCAGTCCGTGCCGTGGGCTGCGGCGATGGAGCCCAGGGTGTCGCCCGCGCGCACGGTGTAGTCACCGCGGCCCGAGGCACCGCCAGCGCGGTCGGCCCGGTCGGCGCGCTCCGCGCCACCCTGGCCGCCGCTCTGGCCACCGCTCCGGCCGTCGCCCTGTCCGTCGCTCCCACCGCCGGTCCGGGGCGCGGCGGGCGCGCTGCCGCTCGCCCCGGCCTTCGCCGAGCAGGTGGGCCAGGCGCCCCATCCCTGTGCGGCCTGGACCTTGGTGGCGACGGCGATCTGCTGCGCCTTGCTGGCCTTGTCGGCGGTCGGCGCGTAGGCCCCGCCGCCGTAGGCACGCCACGTACCGGCGGAGAACTGGAGTCCGCCGTAGTAGCCGTTGCCGGTGTTGGTGCTCCAGTTCCCACCGCTCTCGCACTGGGCGAGGCGGTCCCACACTCCGTCGTTCGGCGCCGCGGCTGCCGTCGTGGCGGTGGCGGCGAGCAGCGCGAGCGGGGCGACGAGCCCGGCCCCTGTGAGCACTGCCGTTGTCCGACGCATGGACAGACGTATGGACAAGAGGAATCCCTCTCCACGAACCCGGGAGACCCCCGTCTCCCCCGCTGCGCGCGGGTGCCGTACGCGTCCGGCGTCGGCGCCCGCCCGCCGTCCCGGGCGGTGCTCTCTGCACCGCCGGGAATCTAGGGAGGTGCCTGCCCGGACATCAACCGCTTCCCCGTCACTCCAGGCCAGTTGCCGGTTACCGGTTATAGCGGCGATTTCCGGACACCCACTAAAAACCCTCTTGTCATCATTTCAGGCCCGACGTCGGTCGCGATCTGTGACTCAGTTCACCGCCTCAACTTCCGTGCCCCCGGCAGGGATTAACGGAGCGTGAGCGATTCCCCCGCTTTTTCACCCTCCGCAGGGGACGCGCGGATTCCGCTCCCGCTCGCGCGTGACCGCTACCACAGATCGCCCGTTGTCCTTACGGACAGGAACCGAACACCAGGAGCCCCCCGTGTCCCCCATGCTCGATGTCAGCGACGACGTACGCGCCGAGATCGGCGACGAAGAGGCCAACCGCCTTCTCGCCGGAGAGAACGCCCCGGGCAGCTACGACTGCACCTCGTGCCGCACCCCCGGGAACACCGGCCAGGAGCGCACCAGCACCGTCCTCTTCGTCGGCGAGGAGACGGCCGTGCTCGCCTTCGCGCACGCCACCTGCATCCCCTCGCAGGTCGTCGCGGTCTCCGAGGAGCAGGTCCAGGGCGCCGTACGGACCATCACCGGCGACGACGGCGGCGCGGCCCGGACCGTGCCCGCTCCGTCCCCCGCACCGATGGCCCCCGTCCCCGCCGAGGGGCCACGGCCCGCGCCGCGCCAGGCCGTGCTGGGCGTCACCTGCGGCCAGGTGCTCCTCGGTGAGACGCTGCACGCCGCGCTCGTCGTCGAGCCGACGGGCCCCATCGCCCGCCCCGGCTCCGACGGGCCCGGCGACGACTTCCTCCCCCTCCTCATCGAGCAGGGCTTCACGCCGGTCAACGACGTGGCGTACGTGCCGGGGACGCTGGGCGGCTGGTCCGTGCTGCTCGCCGTCGGCCAGCTGCACGCCATCCTCCAGCCGCCCACGCAGGGCAGCGCCCAGCCCACCTCCTGGTGGCAGGCGCACCAGCCGCTCGCGGTCACCGAGGGCTGGCGCACCGCCGCCAACAAGAACAGCAGCGTCATCGTCTACGGCGCCCCCGCCGGATCCATCGGCCAGCAGCCCCGCGAGGACCTGCTGCGCGAGGCGCTGGAGAAGGCCGCGCTGCACGGCGTGCTCGTCGCCGCGACGATGCCCCTCGCGGGTACATGAGCGGCACCGGCCACGCGCCCGCGCCACCGCACCGCCACCCGTGCGATCAGGTCATTCAACGGCGGCGCCCGCATCCGCCCGGCAACGCGGTCGTTGGCTCAGACGTGCACCCTTACGAACCTCCCCGAGCCCACAATCCGCACCTCAACCAGAGCCAGATCCCCGGCATGCGCGGGGCGCACGACACGCTTCCCGGAACAGGCTCCGGCACGCCGATCTACGACTCGCTCTACGCGGAGTACCGCAGACTCTTCCGGGCGCTCCCGGGAGACCGCACGGGCGAGGAGGAGCTGCGGTTCGAGGGCTTCGGGACGGTGCACGGCACGGGCACGGGCAACTGGGACACCACCGCCTGGCACAGCGGAAGCTGGAGCAGCAACTGGGGCGTGGAGGCCGCACGGCAGCGGCCACTCCCCGCCCTCCCGCCGGGCCCGCGCGACGGGCATGCGTACGGCCTCTGACCCGGGACGGCGCACGCACGAGGGGGCGGCAGGAACAGGGGCGGGGCGGCGAGCACATGCTCACCGCCCCGCCCCTGTCGCGCGCCCAAGCGGACGTCCAGCGCGTCCTACTTCTTCTTGTTCCGGCCCCGCTTCTCGCGCACCCGCACCGACAGGTGGATCGGCGTGCCCGCGAAGCCGAACTCCTCGCGCAGCCGCCGCTCGATGAAGCGCCGGTAGCCCGCCTCCAGGAAGCCGGAGGCGAAGAGGACGAACCGCGGGGGCCTGGTGCCCGCCTGGGTGCCGAACAGGATGCGGGGCTGCTTGCCGCCGCGCACCGGGTGCGGGTGCGAGGCGACGATCTCGCCGAGGAAGGAGTTCAGCCGCCCGGTCGGCACCCGGGTCTCCCAGCCCTCCAGCGCGGTCTCGATCGCCGGGACCAGCTTCTCCATGTGCCGCCCTGTGCGCGCCGAGACGTTGACGCGCTGCGCCCACTGCACCTGCACGAGGTCGCGCTCGATCTCCCGCTCCAGGTAGAAGCGGCGCTCCTCGTCGAGGGTGTCCCACTTGTTGTAGGCGATGACGAGCGCGCGGCCCGCCTCCACCGCCATGGTGATGATGCGCTGGTCCTGGACGCTGATCTCCTCGCTGACGTCGATCAGCACGACAGCGACCTCCGCCTTCTCCAGCGCCGCCGCGGTGCGCAGTGAGGCGTAGTAGTCGGCGCCCTCCTGGAGGTGGACGCGGCGCCTGATGCCCGCCGTGTCGATGAACTTCCAGGTCTTGCCGCCCAGTTCGATCAGCTCGTCGACCGGGTCACGGGTCGTGCCCGCGACCTCGTTGACGACGACGCGGTCCTCGCGCGCCACCTTGTTCAGCAGCGACGACTTGCCCACGTTCGGACGGCCGATCAGCGCCACCCGCCGGGGCCCGCCGAGCCCGCCCGCGCCGAAGCTCTGCTCCGGCGCCTCGGGCAGCGCCTCCAGCACCGCGTCCAGCAGATCGCCCGTGCCGCGCCCGTGCAGGGCCGACACGGGGTGCGGCTCGCCGAGGCCCAGCGACCACAAGTACGCGGCCTCCGCCTCGGCCGAGGGGCCGTCCACCTTGTTGGCGCACAGCACCACGGGCTTGCCCGCGCGGCGCAGCAGCTTCACGACGGCCTCGTCCGTGTCCGTCGCGCCGACCTGCGCGTCCACGACGAAGACGACCGCGTCGGCCGCCTCCACCGCGTACTCGGCCTGCGCGGCGACGGAGGCGTCGATGCCGAGCACGTCCTGCTCCCAGCCGCCGGTGTCGACGACCTTGAAGCGGCGGCCCGCCCACTCCGCCTCGTAGGTGACGCGGTCGCGGGTGACTCCGGGACGGTCCTCGACGACGGCCTCGCGGCGGCCGATGACGCGGTTCACGAGAGTCGACTTGCCGACGTTCGGGCGGCCCACGACCGCCAGGACCGGCAGCGGGCCGTGCCCGGCCTCGCCGAGCGCGCCCTCCACCTCTTCGAGGTCGAAGCCCTCCTCCGCGGCGATCTCCATGAACTCCGCGAACTCGGCGTCGCCCAGCTCACCATGCTCGTGCTCGTCGCCGCCGGAGCCGCCGGAGTGGTTCTGGTCGTTCATGACGTCTCGTCCTCGTCGTTCTTCTCAGGTGGTCCGCCGCCCCCGTGCGCGCCGGTTCGGGCACGTACGGGAGGCCGCTGCTTCACGTCTGTACGGTTCTGTACGGTCGGGCCGCGGCCCCGGAGCATCCGCGCCCCGGAGTCCGCACCATCAGCGCCCCGTGAGCCGCTTCGCCTCGGCCAGGTGGTCGGTGAGCCGCTTCTGGACGCGCACCGTCGCCTCGTCCAGCGCCGCCCTGGTGCGCCGCCCGCTGCCGTCCCCCGCCTCGAACGGGTCGCCGAAGACGACGTCGACCCTGCTGCGCAGCGGCGGCAGGGCCCCTATCAGCCGGGAGCGCCGCTCGGCGCTGCCCAGCACGGCCACGGGGACGACGGGCGCCCCCGAGCGTACGGCGAAGTACGCGAGGCCCGAGCGGAGCGAGGCGAAGTCGCCCTCTCCCCTGGTGCCCTCCGGGAAGATGCCGAGCACCCCGCCCCGCTCCAGCACGCCGAGCGCGTTGCCGATGGCGGCGCGGTCGGCGGTGGTGCGGTCGACCTTGACCTGGCCGATGCCCGTCAGGAACGGGTCGAGGGGGCCGACGAACGCCTCCGCCTTGATCAGGAAGTGCACGGGCCTGGGGGCCGTGCCCATCAGCATCGGGCCGTCGATGTTGTGGGAGTGGTTGACCGCCAGTATCGCGGGCCCCGTCGGCGGCACCCGCCAGGCGCCCAGGACGCGGGGCTTCCACAGCCCGTACATCAGCCCGATGCCGATGCGCCGCCCCGTGGCGGCCCCGCGCGCGCTGGGCACGGGGGCCGGCTCTGCCTTGCCGGTCACGTGGCGGCCTGCCCCGCCTTCTGGTCCTCAGCGGCCTGCTCGCGTGCCGCCTTCTCCGTCGCCGCCTTGTCGATCAGGGTGACGACGCACTCGATGACCTGGTCCAGGGACAGCTCGGTGGTGTCCACCTCGACCGCGTCGTCCGCCTTCTTGAGCGGGGAGGTCTTACGGCTGGAGTCGGCCTGGTCCCGCTTGGCCAGTGCCTCGCGCGTGGCGCCGAGGTCGGTGGCCTCCTTGCCCTTCAGCTCGCCGCTGCGCCGGGCCGCCCTGGCCTCGGCCGAGGCGGTGAGGAAGACCTTGAGATCGGCGTCCGGCAGGACGGTGGTGCCGATGTCCCGGCCCTCGACGACGATGCCGCGCTCGGCCCCGGCCGCGATGGTGCGCTGAAGCTCGGTGATCACGGTGCGCACCTCGGGCACGGCGCTGACCGCGCTGACCGCCGCCGAGACCTCCTGCGTACGGATGGGGCCCGAGGCGTCCTGCCCGTCGGCGAAGATCGTGGGCTCGGCCGGGTCCGTGCCGGAGACGATCGAGGGCTTGCCCGCGGCGGCGGCCACGGCGTCCGCGTCGTTCACGTCGACGCCGTTGGTCAGCATCCACCAGGTGATCGCGCGGTACTGCGCTCCGGTGTCGAGGTAGCTCAGCCCCAGCTTGGCCGCGACCGCCTTCGACGTGCTGGACTTGCCCGTGCCGGCGGGGCCGTCGATGGCGACAATCACTACAGACACGGTGGGGGTGACCTTTCTCGAAACACGGGCAGGAGCGCGAGGGCCGAATGGCCCCGCCCAAGGCTACCTGCCTCACGCGAGGAGCCGACATCGGGAAACCGGTGCGGCCCCCGCCGTCCCACCCCTCACACGGCGTCCCGGGCCCGGCCCCGCGCTCACTCCTGGCGGATGGACCAGCCCCGCTCCCGCAGGGCCGCCTTGAGCATCCGCACGGCACCCGGCTCGACCATGATCTGCACATGTCCGGCCTGCTGGCCCGTGGAGTGCTCGATCCGCACGTCCTCGATGTTCACCCCGGCCGCTCCCGCGTCCGCGAAGATGCGCGACAGCTCGCCCGGCTGGTCGCTGATCAGCACCGCGACCGTCTCGTAGGCTGCGGGGGCCTGGCCGTGCTTGCCCGGCACCCGTGTGCGGCCCGCGTTGCCCCGGCGCAGCATCCGCTCGATGCCGTCCACGCCTCCGCCGCGCTTCTCCAGGTCGGCGGACTCCAGGGCGCGCAGCGCCCGCACCGTCTCGTCCAGGTCCCCCGCCACCTCGGCGAGGATGTCGGCGACGGGCCCCGGGTTGGCGGAGAGGATCTCCACCCACATCGCGGGGTCGGAGGCCGCGATCCGGGTCACGTCCCTGATGCCCTGGCCACAGAGGCGTACGGCCGTCTCGTCGGCGCTCTCCAGGCGGGCCGCGACCATGCTGGACAGCAACTGCGGGGTGTGCGAGACGAGCGCGACGGCGCGGTCGTGCGCGTCGGCGTCCATCACCACCGGCACCCCTCCGCACAGCGCGACCAGCTCCAGCGCCATGTTGAGCACCGCGGTGTCCGTGGCCGCCGTCGGGGTCAGCACCCAGGGGCGGCCCTCGAAGAGGTCGCCGGCCGCTGCGAGCGGGCCGCTCTGCTCGCGGCCCGCCATGGGGTGGGTGCCGAGGTACGTCGACAGATCGCAGCCGAGCTGCTCCAGCTCCCCGAGCGGGCCGCCCTTCACACTGCCGACGTCGATGTAGCCGCGCGCCAGCCCCTGGCCCTGCGCCTCGGCGACGACGGCGGCGATGTGCGTGGGCGGCACGGCCACGATCGCCAGGTCGACGGGGCCCTCGGGCTCGTCCAGGGTGCCCGCGCCCAGGGAGGCGGCCGTGCGGGCCCGCTCCGGTTCGTGGTCACGCAGATGCACCCGCACCCCGCGCGCCGCGAGGACGAGCGCGGCCGAGGTGCCGATGAGTCCGGTGCCGAGGACGAGGGCTGTGCGCATTACTGGGCGATGTCCTTGCGGAGCGCGGCGGCGGCGCCGAGGTAGACGTGGCTGACGTCCTGCTTGGACAGCCCGGTCTCTATGTGCGCGAGCACGCGCACCACGCGCGGCATGGCGCCCTCGATCTCCAGCTCCTGGGCGCAGATCAGCGGAACGTCCACGATCTCGAGCTTGCGCGCGGCAGCCGCCGGGAAGTCGCTGTGCAGGTCGGGGGTGGCCGTGAACCAGACGCTGATCAGATCGTCGGGCGTCAGGGCGTTGCGCTCCAGGACGGTCGTGATCAGCTCGGAGACCCGCTCGTGCATGTGCCCGGACTCGTCCCGGTCCAACTGGACGGCGCCCCGTACCGCTCGTACCGCCACGTGTTCGCTCCGCTCCCGCTCGTGTTCCTGCCGTGCTCGTCGCGGCTCGGCACCGCGGCGACCAGCGTAAGCGTGTCCGCGCGCGGATGTCCCTCGGGACCGCACACTGAGACGCTAGACAGGGAGGCATGATCTTCCTTGTGGCGCCGCTCGACGACTGGCTGGTCGCCCCCGACCGCCCGTTCGCCCCGGCCGCCCTCACGGACGACGGCTTCGTCGCCTGCGCCCCCGACGAGCAGGCTGCGCTGGCGGAGGCCGACGCGCGCTTCCGTGGGACGGCGGGCCCCGTGATGGCCCTGATGATCGACGAGCACAAGCTGGAGGCCCGCGTCCGCTGGGAGCCCTGGCCCCACGTCTACGGCCGCGTCAACCGGACCGCCGTCGTCGGGATACTGGAGGTCCGGCGCGACGAGGACGGCCGCGCGGTGTCACTGGCGCTCTGGTCCTGAGCGGGGCCGAATCCGGCCCCGCTCAGGCACCGGCACCGCTCAGAGGCCGACCTCGTTCATCAGCATCCCGACCTCGGTGTTGGTCATGCGCCGCAGCCAGCCGGACTTCTGGTCGCCCAGCGCGATGGGCCCGAAGCGGGTGCGCACCAGCTTGTCGACGGGGAAGCCCGCCTCGGCGAGCATGCGCCGCACGATGTGCTTGCGGCCCTCGTGGAGGGAGACCTCGACGAGGTAGTTCTTGCCCGTGTTCTCGACGACCTTGAAGTGGTCGGCACGCGCGTACCCGTCGTCCAGCTTGATGCCGTCCTTGAGCCGCTTGCCGAGATCGCGCGGCAGCGGGCCCTGGATGGCCGCCAGATAGGTCTTCTTCACGCCGTACCGGGGGTGGGTCAGCCGGTGGGACAGCTCGCCGTGGTTGGTGAGCAGGATGAGGCCCTCGGTCTCGGTGTCCAGGCGGCCGACGTGGAAGAGGCGGGTCTCCCGGTTCTGGACGTAGTCGCCCAGGCACTGGCGCCCGTCCGGGTCCTCCATCGACGCGACGACGCCCGCGGGCTTGTTCAGCGCGAAGAAGAGGTAGGACTGCGTCGCGATGGTCAGCCCGTCGACCTTGATCTCGTCCTTCTGCGCGTCGACGCGCAGGCCCTGCTCCAGGATGATCTGGCCGTTCACCTCGACCCTGGCCTGCTCGATCAGCTCCTCGCAGGCGCGGCGCGAGCCCATGCCCGCGCGGGCGAGCACCTTCTGGAGCCGCTCGCCGTCGACCTCGCCGAAGGTCTTGGGGAGCTGGAGCGCGGGCTTGCTGTGCCGGGCCCTGTTGCGCTCCTCGATCTGCGCCTCGTACTCGCGGGGCCGTGCCGGTGCCGAGGCCCTGCGGGCGCGCGCCTTGGGGGCGCCGCTCTTGGTGACGTTCCGCGCCGCGCTCTTCGGGCCCTTCGGAGCGCCCTGCGAGCCGCCGGGGCCGCCGCGCGGCCCCTTCGGAGCGCCCTGGCCGCCCTGAGAGCCCCCGGAGCCCTGCGGGCCGCCCCGACCGCCTCCGGAGGGCGCGCCGCTCCTGGAGCCGCCCTTGGGGCCGCTCTTGGGGCCGCCCTTGGGGCCACCGGGCCCGCCGGGGCCGCCGGTCCGCGCGCCCTTCGGCGCGGACGCGCCCTTACGGGCCCCGGAGCCGGAGCCCGCGCCGCCGCCCGAGCCGCCCTGTCCGCCGCCGGAACGGGAGGGGCCGCCGCCGGAACGGGACTGCCCCGCGCCAGGGCGGCCGCCGTCCTGGTCGTAGCGGCGCTCTTCCGGACGGGGTCGGCCCGCACGCTGCTGCTTGTCGTCGCGCTTGTTGCCCGCGCCCCGGTAATCGCGGTTACCGCCGGTGTTCCTGCCGCTGCTTCGCATCAATGTTCCGTCGTCTGGGGGTCGTCGCCGCTGTCGTCTACGTCGAACGACGGCATGCCTTCCTGGGAGTCCCCCTCGACGGCCTCGGCCTCTGGGAGGAAGGGCGCCAGTTCCGGAAGCTCGTCCAGGCCGCGCAGGCCCATCCGCTCCAGAAAGTAATGCGTCGTCCTGTACAGGATCGCACCTGTCTCGGGTTCCGTGCCCGCCTCCTCCACCAGACCCCGCTGGAGGAGGGTCCGCATGACCCCGTCGCAGTTCACTCCGCGCACCGCCGAGACCCTGGAGCGGCTCACCGGCTGCCGGTACGCCACGACGGCCAGCGTCTCCAGTGCGGCCTGCGTGAGCCGCGCCTGCTGGCCGTCGAGGACGAAGCTCTCGACGGCGTCGGCGTACTCGGCGCGGGTGTAGAAGCGCCAGCCCCCGGCCACGAGGCGCAGCTCGAAGCCGCGGCCCTGGCGCGCGTACTCGTCCTCCAGCTCGCGCAGCGCGTCCGAGACCTCGCGGCGGCGGCGCTGGAGCACCTTCGCCAGGTGCTCCTCGGTCGCGGGCTCGTCGACGACCATCAGGACGGCCTCCAGCGCGGGCTTCAGCTCCAGCTCGGCGACCGCGCTGGCCCCCGCGGGGGGCTCGGCCGAGGGGTCGGCCTGGGATCCGGCCTGCGCCCCGGCCTGGGGCTCGGTCCCCGCGGGTTCCGGAAGCTCGTACGTCTCCTCGCTCATGCGCGTGCTCCCTCGTCGTCGTCCCGTGCTTCCGGCGCGTCCGGCTCTGCTCGCTGGGCTTGCTCGTCGCGCAGCGGCTGCGGGCCCTGGTCGAACTCGTCGGACACCAGCTCCTCCGCCGCCTCGGCCTCGCCCCCGCTCCAGCGCACGACGAGGTCCCCCAGCGCCTCCTCCTGCTCCAGCGCTACGGCGCGCTCGCGATACAGCTCCAGGAGGGCCAGGAAGCGGGCGACGACGGTGAGGGTGTCCGGCGCGTCCTCGGTCAGCGTCCGGAAGGTCACCTCGCCCAGCTCCCGCAGCCGCGCCACGACCACCTCGGCCTGCTCCCTGACGCTGACCAGGGGCGCGTGGATGTGCTCGACGTACACCTGCGGCTTCGGCTTCGGCTGCATCGCCTTCACGGCGAGCCTGGCGAAGCCCTCGGCCCCGATGCTGATGACGACCTCGGGCAGCAGCTCGGCGTGATGCGGCTCCAGGCCGACGGTACGGGGGTAGCGCCGCGACTCGTCGGCCAGCCGCCGCGCGAAGATTCCGGCGATCTCCTTGTACGCGCGGTACTGGAGCAGCCGCGCGAACAGCAGGTCCCGCGCCTCCAGCAGCGCGAGGTCCGCCTCGTCCTCGACCTCCGCCGTGGGCAGCAGCCGCGCGGCCTTCAGATCGAGCAGCGTCGCGGCGACGACGAGGAACTCCGTCGTCTGGTCCAGGTCCCAGTCGGGGCCCATCGCGTGGATGTACGCCATGAACTCGTCGGTGACCTTGGACAGCGCGACCTCGGTGACGTCCAGCTTGTGCTTGGAGATGAGCTGGAGGAGCAGGTCGAAGGGCCCCTCGAAGTTGTCGAGGACGACCTTGAACCGCCCGTCGTCCGGTTCCGGGGCGGGGGCCGGTTCGCTCTCGGGAGGGGACTCCCCCTCGGGCTCCGTCTCGGGCTCCTCCGCCACGGGAGCGGGGGCCTCCGCCGGTACCGGCCCGGCCGGTGCGGGGACGGTGACGACCGGCTCGAGCTCGGGCTCGGGTTCCGGCTCGGGAGCCGGTTCCGGCTCCGGTGCGCGCTCCGGCTCGCCCTCGCCCTCCGGAACCGCGGGGAACGCGCCCGGGCCCCGGCCCAGGGGGCGGCGTGCGGCTCTGGACGGGGGCTCCGCGTAGTCGTCAGGAGTGGACATCGCGGGCAGCGTACTGGCAACCACCACCGCCGACGGCGGCGGCACGGCCGGTCAACGGCCGCCCGGCGCCGGGCCCGGACCCGGACCCGGGCCCGCTCAGCGTCCCCGCAGGCGGCGTACGAGGATGCTCGCGTCGCCCCGCGATTCGAGGTCGGCGAGGACCACGGCGACCGCCTCGCGGACGATACGGCCGCGGTCGACGGCGAGCCCGTGCTCGCCGCGCAGCACGAGCCGCGCGTGCTCCAGGTCCATCAGCTCCTCGGCGGAGACATAGACCGTGATCTTCTCATCGTGGCGCTCGCGCCCGCTGGGCCGGCGGTTGGCCCCGCGGCCACGCCTGGCCGTCGAACCGCCCGCGGCCTGCCGCCCCTTGGCCTGGCCGCGCGCGGCGGCCGAGGACCCCGGACCCGCCTGGCCCTGGCCCTGCCCCTGGGACGCCTGCGACGGAGACTGCGACTGCGGCGACTGGACGCCCTGCGCCGCCGCCTGGGCGACGGAGCGCCGCCCCTCGGACGTGCCGTTGCCCAGACCCTGCTGGCCCTGGGGCTGGCCGTGCCGCTGGGCCTGACCCGGTCCCGTGCCCTGCGCCGGAACGGAGTTCTGCCGCTGCGGCTGACGCTTCCCCTGGCTTTCCTGGGCTTCCCTGCCGCCGTGCTCGTCGCCCGTCGCCCCCGGGCCCGTCCCGGAGCCCGAGGAGGTGCCACCGGCGGACGGGGACTCGGCGTCCTCGTCCGAGGACGTGTGCGCGTCGTCCCCGTGCCCCGCGCCCGTCGGCCCCGTGCCTGTGCCGGGCTCGGCGGCGGGCCCCGGTACCCGTCCGGGGCGGGCGCCGGAACCGGAGCCCTGACCGGTTCCGGCGCCGCCGTGCGGGGGTGCCTCACCGTTGGACTGGTTCTCCTGCTGGGGGGCCGAGGGCTGGACGGCGGATCCCCCGGTGGTACGGAACAGTTCGTCGGCTGCCGGCAGACTCACTCGGCGTGGCACCGGGCGAGCACCTCCCTGGCGAGCTGGCGGTAGGCGGCGGCACCGACGGAGTTGGAGGCGTACGTCGTGATCGGCTCACCGGCGACGGTGGTCTCGGGGAAGCGGACGGTGCGGCCGATGACCGTGTGGTAGACGTGGTTGTCGAACGCCTCCACCACCCGCGCCAGGACCTCGCGGCTGTGCACGGTGCGCGAGTCGTACATCGTCGCGAGGATGCCGTCGAGCTCCAGCTCCGGGTTGAGCCGCTCCTGCACCTTCTCGATCGTCTCGGTCAGCAGGGCCACACCGCGCAGCGCGAAGAACTCGCACTCCAGCGGCACGATCACCTTGTGCGCGGCCGTCAGCGCGTTGACCGTGAGCAGGCCCAGCGAGGGCTGGCAGTCGATGACGATGAAGTCGTAGTCGTTCAGCAGCGGGCCCAGGGCGCGCTGGAGTGTCGACTCGCGCGCTACCTCGCTGACCAACTGGACCTCGGCGGCCGACAAGTCGATATTGCTGGGAAGCAGGTCCATCCCCGCGACCGCCGTCTTCAGCAGCACCTCGTCGGGCGCGAGCCCCCGCTCCATGAGCAGGTTGTAGACGGTGAGGTCCAGCTCCATCGGGTTCACACCGAGGCCCACGGAGAGCGCGCCCTGCGGGTCGAAGTCGACCAGCAGCACCCGGCGTCCGTACTCGGCGAGCGCGGCGCCCAGGTTGATGGCCGACGTCGTCTTGCCGACGCCGCCCTTCTGGTTGCACATCGCGATGATCTTCGCCGGGCCGTGCTCGCTGACGGGTCCGGGGATCGGGAAGTACGGGAGGGGGCGCCCGGTCGGGCCGACACGCTCGCGGCGCTGACGCGCGGCGTCGGGCGCGAGAGTGGCCGCGTACTCGGGGTCCGGCTCGTACTCCGCGTCGGGGTCGTAGAAGTGCCCCTCGGGCAGCTCGCCGTGCGGAACGGCGTACTTCGGGTCACTGTAGTCGGCGACGCGCTCGGCGGACTGGCCGCCCGCGGGGTCCCCGGCCATGGCGTTCACGTGGTGGCCGTCCATGCTCTGGTGGGCTGTCGTGTTCGGTGTGGAGTTCTGACGGGATGCGAAGGTGCGGACGGCGACGGAGCCGACAGCCTCGGGCCCCGAGGGACCCCGGTCCCTCGCAGGCGCTCCTGGTTGACCACCCCCGGGAGAAAATGTCGACTCATTCACAAGTCGTCCTACCTCCTTGGTGACCAGGAAACTTCTAGACAGGTCAGCGTGACACCATGCCGACGGTTGGCGACTCTATGGCGTGTCGGCGGTTCACAGCAACACAATCCGCCGGAGACGGCACGATGTGTCGGCAAGTCAACACCCTGATGTCAAGAGGCACAGAGGGCACTCGGACCCGTTTCCCGGGTGGGCAAAACGGTGAGAGTGTGACGTTCAAGGCGAGTTGAGCCATGGCCACAGGGTCGGCGGTGTGCCATCGGTTACGCCACCGGCCGAACCTCGCGCGGCAAGGTCCGGCCGGTGACGTGATGTTGCCGACGTTGACGCGTCGGGTTGACCGCGACGCGCCGGGTCGACTTCCGGGCCGCGGTCGAGCGGCGGTCGATCAGCCCAGCAGCGAGATGAGATCCCGGCTCGGCAGCCCGTGCGCCTCCGCGACGGGCCCGTAGACGACCTCGCCGTCATGCGTGTTGAGGCCCTTGGCCAGCGCGGCGTCACGCCGCAGCGCCTCGCGCCAGCCCCGGTTCGCCAGCTCGACGATGTAGGGCAGCGTGGCGTTCGTCAGCGCGTGGGTCGAGGTGTTGGGCACCGCACCCGGCATGTTCGCGACGCAGTAGAAGACCGAGTCGTGCACCTTGAACGTCGGCTGCGCGTGCGTCGTCGGGCGCGAGTCCTCGAAGCAGCCGCCCTGATCGATCGCGATGTCGACAAGGACACTTCCCGGCTTCATGCGCGACACCAGCTCGTTGGTGACGAGCTTCGGCGCCTTGGCACCGGGGATCAGCACGGCACCCACGACGAGGTCGGCCTCCATGACCGCGCGCTCCAGCTCGTACGCGTTCGAGGTGACGGTGCGCACCTTGGTGCCGAAGATCTTGTCGGCCTCGCGCAGCTTGCTGATGTCCTTGTCCAGCAGCGTCACATGGAAGCCCAGGCCGATGGCGATCTGGGTGGCGTTCCAGCCGGACACGCCGCCGCCGATGACGACGGCGCGGCCCGCGTGGACACCGGGCACGCCGCCGGGCAGCACGCCGCGGCCACCGGCCGAGGCCATCAGGTGGTACGCGCCGACCTGGGGCGCGATGCGGCCCGCGACCTCGGACATCGGGGCGAGCAGCGGAAGCTGACGGCCCGCCGTCTCGACGGTCTCGTAGGCGATGGCCGTGGTGCCCGACTCCAGCAGCGCGTCGGTGCACTCGCGGGAGGCGGCGAGGTGCAGATACGTGAAGAGCGTCTGGTCCTTGCGCAGGCGGTGGTACTCCTCCGCGACCGGCTCCTTCACCTTGAGCAGCAGATCGGCGGTGGCCCACACCTCGTCGGCCGTGGCCAGGATGCCGGCGCCCGCGGAGACGTACTCCTCGTCCGCGATGGACGAGCCCGTTCCTGCGCCCTGCTCCACGTAGACCTGGTGGCCGTTGCGCACCAACTCGTGCACCCCGGCCGGGGTGATGGCCACGCGGAACTCGTTGTTCTTGACCTCGCGGGGGATGCCGACCTTCACGTCGATCACGGTCCTTGAATCTGGGGGTCTCGGGGCTTCAGAAGACTTCCGAAGAAGGCAGAGAACCGGGCGCATCCCACCTCATCAGGGCACATAGGGGGAATGCCGGAAGCGACCGGGACGGCCTCGGCCCAGCCAGTCTAATGAAGGATCCTGAGCTGTCCAGCCTTGTAAAGGGTCAATCTTTCTTGGATTGACTATGGGTTTCGCAGGCTCCCTCAGTGTTACGACTGCGGGTCGCCGGGTCACCACCCTCGGTGCCCGCGCCCTCGCCCCCTGGCCCTCCCAGCAGGCGTTCCGCCTCCGCCCTGTGCTCACGGGCCTCGGCCGTCTCGCCCACCCGCTCGCAGGCGTCGGCCAGCCGCAGCCGCAGCGCCCCCTCAAGGCGCCCGTCCTTGGCGCGCTTCGCCGCGTTCAGCGCCAGACGGCAGATGCGCAGCGACTCCTGCGGACGGCCCGCGTACTCCTGGACCCGCGCCACCTCGCTCAGCGCCCGCGCGTGCGCCTGCGGATCCCGCAGCCTGCGGAAGGCCGCGGCGGCGGCCCGCCACTCGCGCAGCGCGTCCCCGAACCGGCCGCCGAAGGTGTGCACAGCACCGATGCGGCCGTGCAGCCGCGCCGCCGCCTCCCGCTCGCCGTTCGTCAGCCGCAGCGCGAGCGCCCTGCCGTACCAGTCGGCGGCGCGCGCCCAGTCGCCCAGCTCCGCGTAGGTGCCACCGATCGACTCCAGCGCGCGGCCCGTCGCCGGACCGTCCCTGCCGTCGGCCCGAGAGGCGTCGAGCGCCGCGCGGTAGCGGGTGACGGCCTGGGTGAGCCTGCCCGTGTGCGCGTCGAGATCGCCGAGATTGAGCAGCGCCGCAGCGTGCTCGCGGTGCAGCCCGCCGCGCTCGGCCACACCGAGGACCAGCTCGTGCAGCCGGTACAGCTCCGGAGCCGCCGCCTCGGGGGTGCGGTGCGCGTCGAAGGCACGGGCCAGCGCGGAGATCAGCCTGCGGGCCAGGGTGTCCAGCTCGCCGCCGCCCTCGTCCACCGCGAGCCGCGCGGCGGCCAACAGCGCGGGCCGCCGCACCTCCAGCCACTCACCGGCCTCGGCCGCCGACGCGAAGCGCAGCGCCCGGGGCATCCCCTCGAACTGCTCACGCGCGGCGGAGCCCTCAGGGCGCGTGACGGCGTGGCACGCCTGGAGCTGCCGTACGGTCCGCTCCAGCATCCGCGCCCGCGCCAGCAGCACCTCGCCCTGCCGCTCCTGCTGCGCCAGCAGGGCGCGCAGCGGGGGGTCGAGACAGGGCGGCAGGGCGTAGTGGGGCCCCGCCGCCGTCTCGACGGCCGGGGCGCGGTCCTCGCGCTCGCCGTGCGGGTCGTCTTGCCGGTCGTCGTTCGCGCGTACGGGGTGCAGCAGGCCCAGCTTCACGAACTCGTCCAGCGTGGAGCGCGCCACGCCGACCGAGCAGCCCGCCAGAGCCGAGGCCGTGTGCGTGTCGACGAAACCGGCCGGGGCCAGAGTGAGCAGGCGCAGCATGCGCGCGGCGGTCTGCGGAAGCGAGTCGTAGACCAGCCGGAAGGCCCGCTCCAGCGGATCGGACTGGGGGGCGCCCGCGAGCCGCCTGGCCGCGTCCGCGACCGACAGCTTGGTCCTGGAGGCCAGCCACCCGCCCGCCAGCGCGAGCGCGGCGGGCAGATCCCCGCACGACTCCGCCAGCGCCTCCGCGCTGCGCGGGTCCACGGTGATGCGGGGCGCGGAGCCCGAGCGCCGCGCGAGCAGTTGGACGGCGGCCGTGCGGTCGAGTCCGCCGACCGTGCAAGGACGGACATCCGGGACGCCGGTCAGCGGGCCCGCGCCCACCGCGACGACGAGGCAGTCGCGAGTGTCCGGCAGCAGGTCGAGCAGTTGCTCGGGCGAGGCGACGTCGTCGAGGAGCAGCAGCACGCGCCGCTTGCCGAGCGCTTCGCGCAGCGCCTCGTACAGCTCGTCCTCGTCCGCCCCGGCGGGGGCGGGCGCCGCGCCGAGTGCGGCGAGGAGGTCACGGGCCGTGCGTTCCGGGGGTACGGGGACGCCGCCCGGATCCGTCAGGCGGGCCCGCAGCACGCCGCCGGGCCAGCGGTCGGCGTTGCGCCGCACGAACTCCTCCGCCAGCGCGGTGCGGCCCGAGCCCGGGCGGCCCGCGATGAGGAGGACGCGGCTGTGCGGGGAGGGACGGCCCGAGAGCGTGTGCAGTCCGGCGCGCTCGATGTCGGCCCGCAGTTCCCGCAGCTCGCGGGCCCTGCCCACGAAGTCCTCGCGGGGCGCGGGGTGGTGCGCTGTACCCGGTGTACGGGCGGGGGTACGGGCCGGTTCCCTCTTCGGCCCGTGCCCGGACCCGGGGCCGGGTTCCTTGGCCTGGTCCGGCACCTGCTCTGGGAGCTGACCGGTCGCACTGGTGGCCAGGACTGGCGTCCCGGCCGGATCCGGGGCCGCCTCCGAGGCCGCCTCGTGCCTCGCGTCTGTGTGCTGCACCGCCTGATCCGTCACGGGTTACGCTCCCGTCCACCTGCGTCTGCGCGGAACGCACCGAGCGTAGTTCACCGGGTGCGGTCGGGCTTGGAGCGCGGGGCCCGTGACCGGGCCGAAAATCACTGCATCGGATCAGCGGGTCCCCTTCGCGGGGTGCGGAAGGAAACGGCGGTGCCCCGTTCGTCGGGGGTGTTGCGCGGGACGGTTCGCCGGTGTGGTGGGTGCCGCAGGGTCCCGCGCTGATTTTTGTGCCGCGTCACGGGGGTGCCGTCGTGTGGCTTGGCGCCGTGTTCGGCTGCCTGGCCGGTGGCTTCGGCGCGGCGTGTGGACCGGTAGTTCGCGGCTGGCGCCGCGTGATTCTTGGCTCGGGCCGGTGGCCGTGTGGGGTACGTGTTCTACGGTGTCCGGTGCCGCGCCGGGGTGTCTCCTCGGCGTGAAGGTTTCGTTTTTGGCGTTCGGCCGGTGACTTTCTCGACCTGCGGGGACACCCCACCCCGTCCCCGTCCCGCCGGTGACCCACCGCTACTCCGGGTGGGCTGGGGTCGGCTCCTTGGCGTGCGGCGGCACGCCCACCCCAGCGCGGGACCTACGGTCCCCACTCCCCGGGCCGACCGTCCCGCGCAACACCCCCTGTCGGGGGTGCGCCTGCCCGAGTACCCCTTGGGGTTTCGTCCGCGTGTGGCGGGCCGGTGGCACGGGTTGTGCCCACCCTCCCCCAGCTACCGCTGGGAGGTGCCCCCTCGC
>NZ_BAAGSO010000124.1:0-22376 GCF_054782395.1 Streptomyces daliensis
GCACCTCCCAGCGGTAGCTGGGGGAGGGTGGGCACAACCCGTGCCACCGGCCCGCAGCACGCCAACGAAACCCCAAGGGGCACTCGGGTAGGCGCACCCCTGACAGGGGGGTGTTGCGCGGGACGGTTGGCCCGTGGAGTGGGGACCGTAGGTCCCGCGCTGGGGGGCGTGTCGCCGCACGTCATGGAGCCGACCCCAGCCGACCCGGAGCGGAAGCGGGCCACCGGCGGGACGGGGACGGGGTGGGGTGTCCCCGCAGGTCGAGAAAGTCACCGGCGGAGAGTCGTAAACGAGACCTTCACGCCGAGGAGACACCCCACCCCGGCACCGGACACCCCGCACCCACGCGCCCATAACCCCAACAGGCACCCAGAATCACGCGGCGCCAGCCGCGAACTACAGGTCCATAGGCCGCGCCGTAGCCACCGGCCAGGCAGCCGAACACGGCGCCCCGCCACACGCGCAGCACCCCCGTGACGCGGCACAAAAACCAGCGCGGGACCCTACAGTGCGCACCACACCGGCCAACCGTCCCGCGTAACACCCCCGACGAACCGGCAACCCCCCGTTTCCTTCCGCACCCCGCGAAGGGGAGCCGCACCCCGCGAAGGGGAGCCGCACCCCGCGAAGGGTGAGGCTCACAGATGGGTTCCCTACGATGGGCCGGTGACGACCAGTGACACCGCGGCGGACGTCGAGCGCGAGGCCCCCTCGGACAGCCTGCCCACGTGGCAGTCCCGACTGCGCCGCTTCGGATACGTGGGCCACCCCCGCCCCGGCACGCGGCATCGCCTCGTGCCCCCCTTCCCGTCCCCTGACGTGCGGCTAGGCGCGCTCTTCGGGTTCTCACCGGTCGTCGCGGCCCGCCTCGCGCGGTGGTCCGCCTGGGGCGGCCCGGTGTTGATCGCGCTCGTCGCCGGGCTGCTGCGCTTCTGGCGGCTGGGTTCACCCCACGCGGTGATATTCGATGAGACGTACTACGCCAAGGACGCGTGGTCCCTCCTCCAGTACGGGTACGAGGGCACCTGGCCCGAGAACGCCAACGACAAGATCCTGGGCGACCCGTCCCGTATCCCGCTGTCGCCGGACGGCTCGTACGTCGTGCACCCGCCCGTCGGGAAGTGGATGATCGCGTTCGGCGAGTGGATGTTCGGCCTGGACCCGTTCGGCTGGCGCTTCATGACGGCGCTGCTCGGCACCCTGTCGGTGCTGATGCTGTGCCGGATCGGGCGGCGGCTGTTCCGTTCGACCGCGCTCGGCTGCCTCGCGGGCGGCCTGATGGCCGTCGACGGGCTGCACTTCGTGATGAGCCGCACGGCGCTGCTCGACCTGGTGCTGATGTTCTGGGTGCTGGCGGCCTTCGGCTGTCTGCTGATCGACAGGGACAGAACCCGCGCGCGCTTGGCCCGCGCGCTCCCGGAGGCCGAGCCACCGGGGGGCGCACCGCCTTCCGGTGAGGCCCCGCGCGAGGTGCGCCCCGATCCCGACGTCGGCGACCGGTTCTCGCTCGGCCTGCGCCCCTGGCGGCTGGCCGCCGGGCTCTGCCTGGGCCTGGGCCTCGCCACCAAGTGGAACGGCCTCTACATCCTGGCCGCCTTCGGCATCCTCACCGTCCTGTGGGACATGGGATCGCGCCGCACGGCGGGCGCCTCGCGCCCGTTCCTCGCGGCCGTGCGCAAGGACGCGCTGCCCGCGTTCCTCTCGCTCGTCGTCGTGTCGGTCTGCACCTACGTGGTGTCGTGGTCGGGCTGGTTCGCGACCAAGGGCGGCTACTTTCGGGACTGGGCCGACGAGCAGGGCGCGGCCGGGCCCTGGGGCTGGCTCCCCGGACCGCTGCGCAGCCTGTGGCACTACGAGTCCGAGGTGTACGACTTCCACGTCGGCCTCACCTCGGGGCACACGTACCAGTCCAACCCGTGGAGCTGGCTCGTCCTGGGCCGTCCCGTCTCGTACTTCTACGAGTCGCCCAAGGCGGGCAAGGACGGCTGCACGGACGTGGCCGAGGGCTGCGCCCGTGAAGTGCTGGCCCTGGGGACACCGTTGCTGTGGTGGGCGGGGTGCCTCGCGGTGCTGTACGTGCTCTACCGCTGGCTCTTCCGGCGCGACTGGCGCGCGGGCGCGATCCTGTGCGGAATCGCCGCGGGCTACCTCCCCTGGTTCATGTACCAGGAGCGGACGATCTTCCTCTTCTACGCGGTCGTCTTCCTGCCGTTCATCTGCCTGGCGCTGGCCATGACGATCGGTGCGCTCGCCGGACCGCCGGGCGTGAGCGACCGCAGACGCACGGTCGGCATCGTCGGCTCGGGTGTGCTGGTGCTGCTCATCATCTGGAACTTCATCTATTTTTGGCCGATCTACACGGGCCAGACGATCCCCATGGACGCCTGGCGTAACCGCATGTGGTTCGACACCTGGATCTGAGCAGGGGAAGGTGGGGGCACACGAGTCGCAAGTAGTCTTCATCCGAAACGAACTTGATCTAGATCCCTTCTGGAACTGATCGGTCCGGAAACGACGTCTGTGACTTCGGTTCCACTCCGGGCCCGAAACCCCCGGATCCGGTGAATCCTCGAATCCACATCCCCGCGATATGCCGCCGAACGGGCATACCGGGGCACGTTCGGTAACGCGCGTGCTCTAGGGTGCCTCGGACAGGTCCTTGGTCGCGTTGGCTGAGGCGGGGTGGAGGGGCAGATTCTCAGATGCGTGACAGTCAGAAGATGGCGGTGATCGGCGGCGTGGCCGCCGCGATCGTCGGCGCTACCGGCTTCGGCGTTTACGCCCTCGTCGGCAGCGACGACAAGAGCGGTGGCGGCGGCGAAGGCAGCGTCTCCGCGGACGGCAAGCCGGGCGGGGAGGTCAAGACCGGCCCGCCCAGCAGCGCCGAAGTGCGGACGACCGCCGAGAAGTTCCTGAAGGCGTGGGCCGTCGGCAACACCAAGTCCGCCGCACAGCTCACCGACGACAAGATCGAGGCGGCGAAGGACCTGGGCGACTTCCGTAAGGAAGGCCACGTCGCGAAGCTCGGGCTCACCCCTGGCACCGCCTCCGGCAGCAAGGTGCCGTTCGATCTCGCGGCCAAGATCTCCTACAAGCAGGAGAAGACCTCACTGGCCTACACCTCCGCGCTGGAGGTCGTACGTGACAAGAAGACCGGCGCGGCCGTGGTCGACTGGAAGCCCGCGGTGATCCACCCGCAGCTCCAGGAGGGCCAGTCCATCAAGACCGGTGAGGCGGGCACCCCGCCCATCGAGGCCGTGGACCGCAACGGCGCCGCGCTCACCAAGGAGGAGCACCCCGGCCTCGCCGACGTGCTCGACGACCTTCGCAAGCGCTTCGGCGACAAGACGGACGGCAAGGCGGGCATCGAGACCCGCTTCGTCGACTCCAAGGGCAAGGACACCGGCACCACCCTGCGCACCCTGTCCAAGGGCACGCCCGGTGAGCTGAAGACCACCCTCGACAAGAAGGCGCTGGAAGCGGCCGAGAGCGCGGTCAAGGGCAAGAGCAAGGCGTCCGTCGTCGCGGTCAAGCCCAGCACCGGCGAGATCCTGGCCGTGGCCAACTCCCCGGCCAAGGGCTTCAACACCGCGCTGCGCGGCTCGCTGGCACCCGGCTCCACGATGAAGGTCGTGACCACGGCGATGCTGCTCGACAAGGGCCTCGCCTCGCCGAACAAGGCGCACCCGTGCCCGAAGTACGCGTCGTACGGCGGCTGGAAGTTCCAGAACCTCGACAAGTTCGAGATCAAGGGCGGCACCTTCGCGCAGAGCTTCGCCCGCTCCTGCAACACCGCCTTCATCACCCAGGCCGAGAAGCTGGAGAACTCCGACCAGGCCAAGGAGGCCCGCGAGATCTTCGGCATCGGTCTCACCTGGGAGGTCGGCACCGGCACCTTCGACGGCAGCGTGCCCGTCCAGTCCGGCACCCAGATGGCCGCCTCGCTGATCGGCCAGGGCGCCGTCCGCATGAACCCGCTGACGATGGCGTCGGTCTCCGCGACGGTGAAGGAAGGCTCCTTCAAGCAGCCGGTGATCGTCTCCCCGTCGCTGGACGACCGCAAGCTCGCCAAGGCGTCCCGCACCATGAAGCCGCAGGTCCTCAGCGATCTGCGCTCCCTCATGAAGCTCACCGCCACCAGCGGCACCGCGGCCAGCGCGCTGTCCGGGCTCAGTGGCGACGTCGGCGGCAAGACCGGCTCGGCCGAGGTCGACGGCCAGAAGAAGCCCAACGCCTGGTTCACCGCCTACCGCGACGACATGGCCGCCGCGGCCGTCGTCCCGGAGTCGGGCCACGGCGGCACCAACGCGGGGCCCGTCGTCCGCAAGGTCCTGGAGGCCGCGGGCGAGTAGACCCCTCGCGGCGGGGCCCCACGGCCCCCTCCGCCTCGTTCCGCCACCTCACGCGCGTGGCCCGGTGCAGCACCGACCGGGCCACGCGCGGCTGTGTGCGGGGCGGAGAGGGCCGTCGGGCGGCGGGGGCGGGCGGAAACTGCGTCGCCCGGCGCCGCGAGCGGCGGATACGGTCGGATACATGACCATGCCATCTTCCGCGCACCCGCGCTTCGCCGCCGCCCTGTCCGAGCTGGGCCTCACGGACGTGGAGATCCGCGCGTTCCCCGACGCGACGAGAACGGCGGCGCAGGCGGCCGAGGCCATCGGCTGCGAGCTGAGCCAGATCGTCAAGTCGCTGATCTTCGTGGCCGACGGTGAGCCCGTCCTCGTCCTCATGGACGGCGCCTCGCGCGTGGACGTCGAGCGGGTACGGGCCGAACTGGGCGCCGAGACCGTGCGCCGCGCCGACGCGGACCTCGTGCGCGAGGCGACGGGGTACGCCATCGGCGGCGTACCGCCCTTCGGCCACCTCACCGCGATGCGGGTGCTCGCCGACCGCGGGCTGCTCGTCCACACCGTCGTCTGGGCGGCGGCGGGCACCCCGCACACCGTCTTCGCGCTCGGTCCGACGGACCTGATCGCTCACGCGGGCGGCTCCCTCGCCGACGTACGTGAGCAGCCCGCCGGCGCCGCTCGATGACCCCGCTGGTCGTCGCCGCGGTGCTCCTGGCCGCCGTGGCGCACGCTAG
Source organism: Streptomyces daliensis (assembly GCF_054782395.1). Taxonomy (NCBI): domain Bacteria; kingdom Bacillati; phylum Actinomycetota; class Actinomycetes; order Kitasatosporales; family Streptomycetaceae; genus Streptomyces; species Streptomyces daliensis. The sequence goes on from NZ_BAAGSO010000124.1 coordinate 5,084, forward strand.
CTGGAATGCGCTAGCGCATGGCATACGGGACCAGCTTGTCGCCTTCACCCTCGTCGGCGGCGGGGGAGCGGTGTGCGGGGCCGTACTCGCCTGCTTCGCGCCCGTACCGGCCGCGGCGGCCTGGCCCCCGCTGCTCGTGTCCGTGGCGCTGCACGTGGTCTACCAGTTGCTGCTGATGCGGTCGTTCGGGCTCGGCGACTTCGGGCAGATGTACCCGATCGCGCGCGGCACCGCGCCGCTCGTCGTGACCGTCCTCGCGGCCGTCTTCCTGCACGAGCTGCCAGACGCGTGGCAGCTCGCGGGGGTCGCGGTGGCCTCCGCGGGGCTTGTCGGCGTCGCGCTGTGGGGGATACGGGGTTCCTCCAAGGGCGGTTCCGGGGGCGGGGCGCAGTGGCCCGCGCTGACCGCCGCGGTGGCGACGGGGCTGGCGATCGCGGCGTACACCGTGGTCGACGGCGTGGGCGTACGGGCCTCAGGATCCGCGCTCGGCTACATCTCCTGGCTCATGATCCTGGAGGGCCTCGCGATCCCCGCCTGGGCGCTGGCCACGCGCCGCCGCGCGCTCGTGGAGCAGCTTCGGCCCGTCGCCGGGCGCGGGCTGGTGGGCGGGGCGTTGTCCGTGGCCGCGTACGGGTTGGTGTTGTGGGCGCAGACGAGGGCGCCGCTGGCGCCTGTCGCGGCGCTGCGGGAGTCCTCGATCATCGCCGGCGCGGCGATCGGCGCCGTCTTCTTCAAGGAACGCTTCGGCGCCCCACGCATCGCGGCGTCCGTCCTCATGGTGGGCGGCATAGCGCTGATGCTGCACTAGCCCCTTCGCGGGGTGCGGGTCCCCTTCGCGGGGTGCGGAAGGAAACGGGGGGTGCCCGTTCGTCGGGGGTGTTGCGCGGGACGGTTTGCCGGTGTGGTGCGCACTGTAGGGTCCCGCGCTGATTTTTGTGCCGCGGCACGGGGTGGGGTGGCGGTTCGCCGTTTTTCGGGTGCGGGCCGGTGGCTTCGGCGCGGCGTGTGGTTGCGGTGCGATGCGGCTGGCGCCGCGTGGTTCTTGGTTTCGGCCGGTGGCCGTGTGGGGTTGCTGTGTGGTGGGGGTCGGTGCCGTGGTGGGGTGTCTCCTCGGCGTGAAGGTCTCGTTTTTGGCTTTCGGTCGGTGACTTGCTCGTCCTGCGGGGACACCCCACCGCACCACCTCCCACCCGGTGGCCACCCTCCGGCCCGCTCCCACTGTTGTGGGCAGGCGTTCCGCATGGCGGAACAGGTGGGCACAACCCCACCACCGGGCCGCAGCCGCGCAACGAAACCCCAAGGGGTACCCGGGCTGCGCCCCCTGCGAAGCGGGCACCGGAGGGTCCCGCGCTGATTTCGCACCCCGTGAAGGGGTGAGCCCTCATGGGGCCCCGGGGACCCGGAGCGGTCGGGGGAGGGGGCAGGGGTGACTACCCTGGAGGGCTGACCGGTTCCCGTACAGGAGTGAGATGGCTGTCAACCTCGTCAATTTGGAAGCCGTAGGCAAGGTGTACGGCACGCGTGCCCTTCTCGACCGCGTCTCGCTCGGCGTCAGCGAGGGAGACAGGGTCGGCGTCGTCGGCCGCAACGGGGACGGCAAGACCACCCTCATCCGCATCCTCTCCAAGCTGGAGACCGCCGACGACGGCCGCGTCACACACTCGGGCGGCCTCCGCCTCGGCGTGCTGACGCAGCACGACTCCCTCGACCCGGAAGCCACCGTCCGCCACGAGGTCCTCGGCGACATGGCGGACCACGAGTGGGCGGGCAACGCCAAGATCCGCGACGTGCTCACGGGCCTCTTCGGCGGGCTGGAGATGCCCGGGTTCCCACAGGGGCTCGACACCGTGATCGGCCCGCTGTCCGGCGGCGAGCGCCGCCGCATCGCGCTCGCGCAGCTCCTGATCGCCGAGCAGGATCTGATCGTCCTGGACGAGCCCACCAACCACCTCGACGTGGAGGGCATCGCCTGGCTCGCGGGCCACCTGCGCACCCGCCGCTCCGCGCTCGTGTGCGTGACGCACGATCGCTGGTTCCTGGACCAGGTGTGCACGCGGATGTGGGACGTGCAGCGCGGCGCGGTGCACGAGTACGAGGGCGGCTACTCCGACTACGTCTTCGCGCGCGCCGAGCGCGAACGCATCGCCGCGCAGGAGGAGAGCAAGCGGCAGAACCTGATGCGCAAGGAGCTGGCCTGGCTGCGGCGCGGCGCCCCTGCCCGTACGAGCAAGCCCCGCTTCCGCATCGAGGCCGCGAACGCGCTGATCGAGAACGAGCCGCCGCCGCGCGACAGGGCTGAGCTGATGAAGTTCGCCAACTCGCGGCTGGGCAAGTCCGTCTTCGACCTGGAGGACGTGACCGTGCAGGCCGGTCCGAAGGTGCTGCTCAAGCATCTGACCTGGCAGCTCGGTCCTGGCGACCGCATCGGCCTCGTCGGCGTGAACGGCGCGGGCAAGTCGTCGCTGCTGCGTGCGCTGGAGGATGTCGCGCGCAGCGGGGGCGAGCAGCAGTCGCCGCTGGTCACGGGCGGGCGGATCAAGGTCGGCAGGACGGTGAAGCTGGCGTACCTCTCGCAGGAGGTGGCCGAGCTGAACCCGGCCTGGCGGGTGCTGGAGGCCGTCGAGAGCGTCCGTTCGCGGGTGGATCTGGGCAAGGGCCGCGAGATGACCGCCTCGCAGTTGTGCGAGCGCTTCGGGTTCGTCAAGGAGAAGCAGTGGACTCCTGTGGGTGATCTGTCGGGCGGCGAGCGGCGCCGCCTCCAGATCCTGCGGCTGCTGATGGACGAGCCGAATGTGCTCTTCCTCGACGAGCCGACGAACGACCTGGACATCGAGACCCTGACCCAGCTCGAGGACCTGCTCGACGAGTGGCCGGGCTCGCTGGTGGTCATCTCCCACGACCGGTTCTTCATCGAGCGGACCACCGACCGCGTGCACGCGCTGCTGGGCGACGGCACGCTGCGGATGCTGCCGCGCGGCATCGACGAGTACCTGGAGCGGCGCGAGCGCATCCGCAACGCGTCCGCCGCCTCCGCCCCGGCCCCGGCCCCCTCCGCCGCGTCGGCGCAGTCGCAGGCCCCGGCGTCGGGCGCTTCGAGCCCGTCGGCGCTGTCCCGTGCCGCGCAGAAGGAGATGCAGCGCATCGAGCGCCAACTCGCGCGCATCGAGGAGCAGCAGGCCGGGCTGCACGCGGAAATGGCCGAGCACGCGACGGACTTCGAGCGGGTCGCGGGTCTGGACGCGAAGCTGAGGGAGCTGTCGGGGCAGCACGAGGAGCTGGAGACGCGCTGGCTGGAACTCGCCGAGGGCGCGTAGCGGGCACGTACAGGGCACGTAGCGGACGTCCGGAGGCGACGGGGAGGAAGCGGCGCACACCGTCCCGTACCGGGCACGGGCCCGGCCGCTTTCTCATAACGACGGCGTTCCGGGCCGGTCTCGTCCCGCGGACAGGGGCGGGAACCGGCCCTTCGGTTGTCGGTGTCCGGTGATAGAAAGAGTCTCCGCTCAGTAGTCAACCGCTGGCGGACTAGATGTCCGATGCGCTCGGCCCTAACGGGGGGTTGAGGGGCAGGGTGTCCGGTCTGTCCGTTAACGAGGGATTGTCATGTCGCAGCCGCCTCCGCCGCCCCACCAGCCGCCGTCGGGCGGCTTCGGCGGGCAGCAGGATCCGCCGGGGCAGGGCCAGGGCCAGGGTCAGCCGTCGTACGGCTATCCCCAGCAGCCGCCCCCGCCCGGCCAGCCGCCGCAGCCCCCGCAGGGCCCGCCGCAGGGCGGTGGCGTCCATGACGCGCCGACGATGCTCGGGCCGCAGGACCCGTCCCCCAAGTCCCCGCAGTCCCCCCAGAACCAGCCCCAGCAGCCGCCCCAGCCGCCTCCGCCCCCGGGTCAGCCCCCGCAGGGCCCGCCGCAGCCGCAGGGCGGTTACGGCGCCCCGCAGCAGCCAGGGCCGCCGTCCCAGGGCGGCTACGGCTACCCGCAGCAGGGCGGCGCGTACGGCTATCCGCAGCAGGGCCCCGGCGGTTACGGCGCGCCCGCCCCGCCCGGTCCCCCCGGCCCCTACGGGCAGCCCGGTCAGCCGGGACAGCCGGGACAGCCGGGCCAGCCGCCGTTCGGGCAGGGCGGTCCGGGCATGTACCCGACGATGCCCCCCGGTTCGGCCCCGGGCGGCCCCGGCGGCGGGGGCAACGGCAAGGTCGTCGCCATCGTGGCGGCCGTCGTCGCGCTGGTGCTCGTGGCGGGCGTCGGCGGCTTCTTCCTGCTGAGCGGTGACGACGGCGGGAGCGACGACGAGGCCAAGGGCGGCGGCGGCTCCTCGCAGGGCACGGAGGGCGGGAGCAACAAGCCCGCCAGTGTGGACGGCAAGGAGCTGTTCAAGATTCAGTCGCCCACCATCACCGACGACGATCCGGTGAGCGTCGTCGGCGCCTGGGCCACCGAGAAGACCTTCGCCAAGAGCACGGTGAACGGGATCATCGGCGTCAACGCCGCGAGCGGCAAGAAGGCGTGGGAGATCCCGCTGGACGGCGAGGTGTGCGCGTCCTCCCGGCACGTCACCGAGTCCGGCAAGACCGCCGTCGTCTTCGGCGAGACCAAGTCCTCGGACGCCGCGTGCAGCCAGATCGCGGTCATCGACCTGGACAAGGGCAAGAAGGACTGGCAGGAGAAGATGCCGAACGCGGACGACGCGTCCACCCTCGGCATCAACATGACCATCAGCCAGGACGTCGTGGCCGCGAAGTGGCTCGGCGGCTCCGTGGCGTACAAGATCTCCGGCGGCAGCCCTCTCTGGAAGGCCCAGCCGACGGGCGACTGCAAGGACGAGGGCTTCGCGGGCGGCGAGGAGTTGCTGGCGGTCGTCTCCTGCGGCGGCTACGACAACCCGCAGATGAAGGTCCAGAAGCTCAACCCGACCACGGGCAAGTCGAAGTGGGAGTTCGAGGCGCCGCGCGGCGTCGAGAGCATCTCGGTGATCTCCACCGATCCGGTCGTCCTGGCCGTCGGCGCGGGCGAGACCACGACGACCGACGTGATGACGGTCGGCGAGGACGCCAAGCTGAAGGCGAAGATCTCCACCGGGGAGCGCAAGTACGACCCCGGTTGCAGCACGGAGGTCGAGTCCTGCGCCACCTCGGCGGCTGACGACAAGTACGTCTACCTGCCCACCGAGGAGCACCAGGGCGATTCGGACTACGGCCGCACGAACGAGATCATGGCCTTCGACTTCAACACCGGCAAGCCGAAGTGGAAGTCCCCCGCGGGCGAGAAGCGCTCGATCGTCCCGGTCCGCATGGACGGCGACAAGCTGATCGCCTACAAGAAGCCCACCTACGACTCGGGCGGCCAGGTCGTCGCCGTCGATCCGGCGAAGCAGGGCAAGCAGGAGCTGTATCTCCGCAATCCCGACGATTCCGCCGAGGCCGAGAACAACTTCGCGGGTATCACGATGCGTGAGCCTCCCATCTTCGTGGGCGGGCGGCTGTTCCTCCAGCAGACGCTGATCTCCAAGGACAGCACCGACAGTTACGCGAAATACCTGGCGATCGGTTTCGGCAGCTGACGTCGCCCTAGCGGATACGTAGCGCATCCCTGGCGCGGCCCCGGCGTATCCGAGCCACCGCTTTTCCGCCTTCCGGGGCACACGATCGGCCCGTCGACACACCGTCGGCGGGCCATCGCTGTGTGTTGACGGGCCCTTCTGCTCCGTAAGGGGCGCGGAATGGCGGGGGAGCGTGTAGCTTCCCGAAACAGGAAAAGGGCTGGGCCTGGGGGTGGACCCTGTCCCTTGGGGATTGTGGGGGGTAGGTCAATGAGCGTGCGGCTCATGGTGGTCGACGACCACAGACTGCTCGCCGAGGCCCTCGCCTCGGCTTTGAAACTGCGCGGCCACCGCGTACTCGCGGCGGCGGCGCCGAGCGCGGGCGCCGCCGATCTGGTGGTGAGCCGGGCGCCCGAAGTGTGCCTGCTGGGCACCGCCATGCCCGCGGAACCGGGGGTCTTCGACCCCGTCGTGCGGATCAAGAGGGAGAAGCCGCAGATAGCGGTCGTCGTACTGGGCCCCGTCCCCAGCCCGCGCGGGATCGCCTCCGCCTTCGCGGCGGGGGCGTCCGGCTATGTGCGCCACGACGAGCGGATCGAGGGCGTCGAGCGGGCCATGATGAAGGCACGGGCCGGGGAGGCGGCCGTGGCGCCGCAGTTGCTCCAGGACTCCTTCGCCGAGCTGCTGAACCCGGCGGCGGAGCCGGACGACGAGGGGGCGCGGCTGTTGCAGTTGCTCACGCCGCGCGAGGTCGAGGTGCTGGTGCGGGTCGCGGAGGGCGAGGACACCCGGCTGATCGCGGTCGGCATGGGGATCGCGCCCAGCACGGCGCGGACGCATGTGCAGCGGGTGCTGATGAAGCTGGGGGTGGGCTCGCGGCTCGAAGCGGCGGCGCTGGCGGCCCGTACGGGGCTGCTGGACCGCGCGGCGCGCCCCGTCAACCGCGTCCCGGCACCGGCCCCGGGCCAGACACCGGGCCAGGCGCCGGGTCAGGCCCAGGACGAGGCGGCGTCCTCGTCGGGGGAGTGAGGGACCGGCCCGGGGAGTGACGGGCAGTGAGACGTGCCGTGCGGGGAGCCCGGCCGCGATGACGCGCCGGACTCCCCGCAGGGGTCAGTCCTCCTTCGCGGCTCCGGTCCCGTCCGCGGCCTCAGCGTTCTCCGCGGACGGCGGCGGGATCGTCGGGCTCAGCCTCAGCCAGACGAGGAAGAAGACGCCGAGCGCCAGCATGCCCAGGCCCGTCCACAGGTTGATGTTGATGTCCTGGGCCTTCTTGATGTCCGCGTCCGACGCGAAGATCCCCGCGATGGTGACGATCACCCCGTAGACCACGAACAGGCCGCCGATGATGCGGCGTACGTCGAAGAGCCTGGCCGCGGTCTGGGACCGCCTCTCCAGCTCCTCGACCTCCTGCGCGACGGCCGAGGGGTCGCCCGCCGGAACGGTGGTGCCCTCCGGGCGGTTGGTGCTGTTCTCGCTCATGGTGGATCAGTGTCCTTCGCGGTTCAGAAGGAGAAGGGGATGTAGCAGACGGCTGCCAGGATGATCGCGCCCCAGCCCAGCAGTGCCGGCTTCCGGTACCAGGCGTCGTCGCCCTCGGCGGGCGGCTCCTCCAGGCCCGGCGAGACGGTGCCGTAGACGAGGCCCTGGAGCTGTTCCACGGGCTTCGGCTTGGTGACGAGGGTGACGATGACCATCACGACGGCGCCGACGACGAAGGCGACGATCGAGGAGACGAAGTTCGCGCCCTGCTCGCTGGGGATGTCGATGACGCCCTGCTTGTAGAGCCAGAAGTAGTTGATCATCGCGGCGACCGTACCGGAGAGCAGCCCCCAGAACCCGGCAGCGGGCGTCGTCTTCTTCCAGAACATGCCGATGATGAAGACCACGAACAGCGGCACGTTGAAGAAGGAGAACAGCGTCTGGAGGTAGTTCATGATGTTGCTGAAGGACGAGGCGATGAACGCGGTGCCCATCCCGATCAGCACGCCGACCACGGTGACCCAGCGGGCCGTCTTCACGTAGTGCTCGTCGGGCTGGCCCTTCTTGAAGTACGCGGCCCAGATGTCGTTGGTGAACACGGTGTTGAACGAGGAGATGTTCGCCGCCATGCCCGCCATGAACGCGGCCAGCAGACCCGTGACCGCGATGCCCAGCACGCCGTTCGGCAGCAGGTCGCGCATCAGCACCGGGATCGCGTCGTTGTAGGTGAGCCCGCTGCCCGGCTTGCCCAGTGACGGCTCCATGACGAGCGCGATCAGGCCGGGGATGACGACGACGGCCGGGATCAGGATCTTGGGGAACGCGGCGATGAGCGGGGTGCGCTTGGCCGCGGAGGCGTTCTTGGCGGACAGTGCGCGCTGCACCTCGGCGAAGTTGGTGGTCCAGTAGCCGAAGCTCATCACGAAGCCGAGGCCGAGCACGATGGTCAGCCAGTTGGCGCCGAGCGGGTTGGCCGAGCCGATGCCCGTGCCCTCCCACGCCGTCATGAACGAGCCGCCGTGCGACCCCGTGAGGGAGTCGGTGAGCCCGTCCCAGCCGCCGACGCGCTTGAGGCCGACGATGGTCAGCGGGATCAGGGCCGCGAGGATCACGAAGAACTGGAGCACCTCGGTGTAGATGGCCGAGGAGAGCCCGCCGAGCGTGATGTACGCGAGGACGAAGAAACCCGCGATGACGATGGCCACCCACTCCGGCCAGCCGAGCAGCGCCTCCAGCACGATCGCCATCGCGTAGAGGTTGACGCCCGCGATCAGCACGGCGGAGACCGCGAAGATGATCGAGCTGAGGAGGTGCGATGAGGGCCCGAAGCGGTGCAGCAGGAACTCGGGGACCGAGCGGACCTTGGAGCCGTAGTAGAACGGCATCATGACCAGGCCGAGGAAGACCATGGCCGGGATGGCGCCGACCCAGTACCAGTGCACGGTGTAGACGCCGTACTGGGCGCCGTTGGCGGCCATGCCCAGGATCTCCGTCGCGCCGAGGTTGGCCGCGACGAAGGCGAGGCCGGTGATCCACGCGGGAAGGGACCGGCCGGAGAGGAAGAAGTCCAGGCTCGTCTTCACACTGCGGCGGGCCGCGAAGCCGATGCCGAGGACGACGACGAAGTAGATGCCCAGAAGTGTGTAGTCGAGTCCGTTGGTGGGGAGCCGAAGCCCTTCGGCAAGGTATTGCATGGATCTCTCGCTTCATTGCGCGATCGGAACGGACGTGAAGCTACTCGCCGAAGGTCCGCTTATGAAGGGTTACGCTGCTGCAATTTGTTTGATTGTGATGCATGTGACGAGCGTCGCATGGTATTTATCCTCAATGTCCCTTCTGCGGCGTGAAAATTCGCAGGCTCGCGCCAGGCTGTTGGTCTGTGATTCCTTGTGTGCGATTATGTTGGGGCGACAGAGGGTGAGGAGCCTGTACGTGAAGAAGACCTCCAACCGGCTCGCCGACGGCCGGGAGATCGTCTACTACGACGCCCGCGACGACGCCGTGCGCGACGCCGTGGACCAGCGCCCCCTGCCGTCGACGTCCACCGCATCCGAGATCCGCTACGACCCGCTGCTCTCCGAGTGGACCGCCGTCACCGCGCACCGCCAGGCCCGCACGTATCACCCGCCCGCCGACGAGTGCCCCCTCTGCCCCTCACGCGACGGACGGCTCAGCGAGATCCCCGAACCCGACTACGACGTCGCCGTCTTCGAGAACCGCTTCCCCTCCTTCGCCGGAGAGCCCGGCCCCGAGACCGCCGAGGGCGCGCACGGCCTGTTCCGGCACGGCGCGGGCGCCGGGCGCTGCGAGGTCGTCTGCTTCACCTCGGACCACCACGCCTCCTTCGCCTCGCTCGGCGAGGACCAGGCCCGCCTCGTCCTGGACGCGTGGACGGACCGCACCGCCGAGCTGTTCCAGCACCCCGGCGTCGAGCAGGTCTTCTGCTTCGAGAACCGGGGCGAGGAGATCGGCGTCACCCTCCAGCACCCGCACGGCCAGATCTACGCCTACCCCTTCGTCACCCCGCGCACCGAGCGGATGCTGCGCTCGGCCGCCGCGTACGCGGAGCGCCACGAGGGCCGCAACCTCTTCGACGACCTCGTGGCCGACGAACTGGCCGACGGGCGGCGCGTCGTCGCCGAGACCCCCACCTGGGTGGCCTTCGTGCCCTACGCCGCGCACTGGCCGTACGAGGTGCACCTCTACCCGAAGCGGCGCGTGCCCGACCTGCTCGCGCTGGGCGAGGCGGAGCGCACAGAGTTTCCACAGATCTATCTGGAAGTGTTGCGCAGGTTCGACCGGATCTTCGGTCCCGACGAGCCGCCGACCCCGTACATCGCCGCCTGGCACCAGGCGCCGCTGACGGCCGACGGGCGTGCGGACTTCGCGCTCCATCTCGAGCTTTTCACCATCCGCCGCACTTCCGGCAAGCTGAAGTTCCTCGCGGGTTCCGAATCCGGCATGAACGTGTTCATCAACGATGTGCCGCCCGAGACCGCGGCCCAGCGACTGCGAGAGGTAGCGGCGAGTGAGTAAGTACCTGGTGACGGGTGGAGCGGGATACGTCGGCGGCGTGGTCGCCGCGCACCTTCTGGAGGCCGGGCACACGGTCACCGTCCTCGACGACCTCTCGACGGGCTTCCGCGCCGGGGTGCCCGAGGGCGCCGAGTTCGTGGAGGGCCGCATCCAGGATGCGGCACGCTGGCTCGACGCCTCCTACGACGGCGTGCTCCACTTCGCGGCCCACTCGCAGGTCGGCGAGTCCGTCGTGGACCCGGACAAGTACTGGCGCAACAACGTCGGCGGCACCATCGAGCTGCTCGCCGCCATGCGCGAGGCGGGCGTGCGCAAGCTTGTCTTCTCCTCGACGGCCGCGACGTACGGCGAGCCCGAGGACTCCCCCATCAGGGAGGACGCGCCCACCGCGCCGACCAACCCGTACGGCGCCTCCAAGCTCGCCGTCGACCACATGATCACCGGCGAGGCCCACGCCCACGGGCTGGCCGCCGCCTCGCTGCGCTACTTCAACGTCGCGGGCGCGTATGCGACCGGCGACGGCGTCGCCTACGGCGAGCGCCACGACCCCGAGTCGCACCTCATCCCGCTGGTGCTCCAGGTCGCGCAGGGCCGCCGCGAGGCCATCTCCGTCTTCGGCGACGACTACCCGACGCCCGACGGCACCTGCGTCCGCGACTACATCCACGTCGCCGACCTCGCCGAGGCCCACCTGCTGGCCATGGCCGCGATGCACAAGGGCTCCGAGGGTTCGGAGGGTTCCGCGGGTTCCGCGGGCTCCGGGGACGGCAAGGACGGCATCGCCCCGGGCGAGCACCTCATCTGCAACCTGGGCAACGGCAACGGCTTCTCCGTCCGCGAGGTCATCGAGACCGTGCGCGAGGTGACGGGCCACCCCGTCCCCGAGGTGGCCGCGCCGCGCAGGGGCGGCGACCCTGCCGTGCTGGTCGCCTCGGCGGAGCGGGCGAGGGAACGGCTCGGCTGGCGGCCCTCGCGGGCCGGCCTGGCGGGGATCGTCGAGGACGCGTGGCAATTCGCACAGAGGGCGGGGTCGTGATGAGCGGTACGGGCGGTACGAGCGGTACCGGTGTGGCGGGCGTGGCGGAGGCCCAGGACGGCTTCCGCGAGGTGTACGGCGCGGAGCCCGACGGCGTGTGGACCGCGCCCGGCCGCGTCAACCTCATCGGTGAACACACCGACTACAACGACGGCTTCGTGATGCCCCTCGCGCTGCCCCACACCTGCCGCGTCGCGGCGTCCCGGCGCGACGACGGGGTGCTGCGCCTGTACTCGGCCGACGCCTCAGGGGACGTCGTCCAACTGCGCGCCGACGAGCTGGCCCCCCAGGGCGCCACAGGCGACCGTGGCGGCTGGGCCGCCTACCCGGCGGGCGTCGTATGGGCGCTGCGTGCGGCCGGGCACGACGTGGGCGGCGCCGACCTGCACTTCCACAGCACCGTACCGACCGGCGCCGGACTCTCCTCCTCCGCGGCGCTGGAGGTCTCGACGGCGGTGGCGCTGAACGACCTGTACGGGCTCGGCCTGAGCCCCGAGGACGTGGCCAGGCTGTGCCAGCGCGCGGAGAACGACTTCGTCGGCGTCCCCTGCGGGATCATGGACCAGATGGCCTCCGCCTGCTGCACCGCGGGCAACGCCCTCTACCTCGACACCCGCGACCTCACCCAGCGCCAGGTCCCCTTCGACCTGGCAGCGCAGGGCCTGCGGCTGCTGGTCGTCGACACCCGCGTCAAGCACGAGCTGGGCGACGGCGAGTACGCCAAGCGCCGCGCCGGGTGCGAGGCGGGCGCGCGGGCGCTGGGCGTCCCGGCGCTGCGCGATGTCGCGTACGGGGAACTGGACGCGGCGCTGGCCCGCGTCGAGGACCCCGCGGTGCGCCCGCTGGTGCGGCACATCGTCACCGAGAACGAGCGGGTCCAGGAGACCATCCGGCTGCTCGACGCGGGCGAGACCCGCGCCATCGGCCCCGTGCTGACGGCCGGACACGCCTCGCTGCGCGACGACTTCGAGATCTCCTGCGCGGAGCTGGACCTGGTCGTGGACACCGCGAACGCGTCGGGTGCCGTCGGTGCCCGGATGACGGGCGGCGGCTTCGGCGGCTCCGCGATCGTGCTGGTGGAGGAGGCCGCGGCCGAGAAGGTCACCGAGGCGGTCCTGGCGGCGTTCGCCGCCGCGGGCCACCGCGCGCCGCGCGTCTTCGACGCGGTCCCGGGCGAGGGCGCGCGCCGGGCCGCCTGACCGGTACGGGCCGTCCGACGGTTCGAGCCGTCCGGCCGGAACGTCCCCAGCCTGTGGACAGTGAACGGCGTCCGCGCCGACGCGCAAGGGGGCGCTTTCCGCCCGGCAATTGCTTTCCGCCGACAGGGGCCGCGGAAAGCAATTGCCGGACAGATATGCGACGGGTTTTTCCGTCGCGTGACCAGACACGTGACGGATACGTGACCAGAAATTTCCGGCGTTCCGGCGCTTTCCGCCGTTCCTCTCGCGTCCTCTCGCGACGGTCAGAGCTTCTTGACCAGAAGGTGGTCCGTGCAGCCGGGCGGATAGTCCTCCACCACGCCGACAATCGCGTAACCGAGCTTCTGGTAGAAATCCGGCGCCTGGAAGCCCCACGTCTCGACACGGGAATGAGCGCATCCGTACCGTTCGCGCGCCAGCGCCTCCGCTTCCGCCATGAGCCGCGAACCGAGCCCCTGACCGCGGTGGCGCTCGTCCACCCACAACAGGTCGACGTGGAGCCAGTGGCCCCACGCGTATCCGACGAGACCGCCCGCCACTTCTCCGCTCTCCCCGTTCTCCCCGGTGAGGGCGAAGAGCTGGACGGGTTCCTCCTCGTCCGCCGGAGTGCCACGCAGCGCGCGCATCACAGGAGAGAGGACGGAATTGGTCGCGTCGAGCCGCTCCTCGATCAGTTGGCGGCGCTGCTGATCGACTGCTGTCTCAATCCGGAACACATGTCTCACTTTAAACGGGTGCGGCAAGCAGTTTTGTCAATCCGCTTCCGTTGTCAGAACCCGGCCGTACTCTGAGTCTGATGCACGGTATCGGTGGGGGCCGGTACCGATCAGGGGGCGAGACAGCCGGGTACGGCGCCCGGGGCGGGGAAGCGGCTACACACGGCGGCGGCCGTGCGGCTGCGCCTATTCCTCGTGCCGGGCGCCGTACCCGCACTGCCAGGGGGTGCCATGCAACGTATCCGTGTGCTGGTGGTCGACGATCACCGCATTTTCGCCGAGTCCTTGGCCGCGGCGCTCGCGGCCGAGCAGGACGTCGAGGTCGCCGCGGCGGGCAGCGGCCCCGCCGCTCTGCGCTGCCTGGAACGCGGAGTGGCGGAGGGCCGCCGCTTTGACGTGGTGCTGGTCGACGCCGATCTCGGAGCCCCCATGAGCGGGGGCAACGGAGAGGTGGCGGCGGCCCTTTCGGGCGACGGCTCCGCCACGGAGAACGCCGTCGGGGGGATACCGCTCGTCAGCCGCGTCCGTGCCGACTACCCACAGCTCAGGTCCGTCGTCCTCGCCGAGCGCGACGATCCGCGGCACGCCGCGGCGGCGCTCCAGGCGGGCGCGGGCGGCTGGGTCGCCAAGGACTGTTCCCTCTCGCGGCTGCTCCAGGTCATCCGGGGCGTGCTCAAGGACGAGACGCATCTGTCCCCAGGACTGCTGACCGGCGTGCTGAGAGAGCTGACGGCCACGCGCAAGCACCGCACGGAGAGCGAGCGGCTCGTCGAGTCGCTGACGCCGCGCGAGCGGGAGGTGCTGCGCTGCATGGTCGCGGGGCTGGGCCGCAAGGCCGTGGCGGAGCGGCTGTATCTCTCCCCGCACACCGTGCGCACCCACATGCAGAACGTGCTGGGCAAGCTCGGCGTCCACTCCACGCTGGCCGCCGTGGCGCTGGCCCGCCGCGCCGGGGTAGGGCCCGTCGAACTGGAACCGGCGCCCGCGCGCTGAGCGTCGCGGGTCCGCGTCGGGTCGTCAGGTGTCGGGTCGTCAGGTGAGGACGGCGACCCCGCGCGGGGGCAGGGTGACGTGTGCTTCCGCCGTGCCCCCAGGCTTCAGCAGATCCCGCATGGGCCGGGGCAGGGCCGCGCGGGCCGGTGCCGTGCCGTGGTTGAGGAGGAAGAGGAAGCGGGTGCCGTCGTCCGCCTCCCGGACCGTGGCCTGGACCCCGTCGGGCAGCCCGGGAAGCACGGGCCCGACGCCCGCCCCCTCGCGCACCGTGTCCAGCAGCGCCCGCGTCGCCAGCGCCTCCAGCCGCGTCCCGACGTACCACGCGACGCCCTCGCCGTAGCCGTGCCGGGTCACGGCCGGAACGCCGTCCAGCTCGCCCCCGTCGAAGCGGGCCACGGCCTCGGCGCCCTCCAGCCGTACGGCCTCGGACCACAGATCGCCCCTGGCCTCCCGGATCGGACCCTTTTCACGGCCTGTCCCGCCGCGCACGGTCACCGTCGCGCCCTCGGCCAGCGGCCAGAACTCCTCGACGGTCAGCCCCAGCACCTCCCGCAGCGGCGCCGGATAGCCGCCGAGATGGACGCGGTCGCAGTCGTCGACGATGCCGGAGAAGAAGGACACCAGCAGATGCCCGCCGTCGCGCACGTACGCCGTCAGCCGGGCGGCCGTCTCCTCGCTCAGGAGATAGAGGCTGGGCACGATCACCAGCCGGTAACCGGACAGCTCACGGTCCGGCGGCACGACGTCGCAGGGCACGTTCGCCTCGAACAGCGGCCTGTGATGGGCGAGGAAGCGCTCCGTGTGGCTCAGCGCGGTGGAGGGGTGCGAGTCCAGCTCCAGCGCCCACCAGCTGTTCCAGTCCTGGACGAGCGCGGTCCCGGGCGGCGCCACCCTGCTGCCCGCGAGCTGCGGCACGGAGGCCAGTTCGCGGCCCAGCGCGGCCACCTCGCGAAAGACGCGGGTGCCGGTGCCGCCGTGCGGAACCATCGCGGAGTGGAACTTCTCGGCGCCCCCGCGCGACTGCCGCCACTGGAAGTACAGCACCGCGTCCGCGCCCTGCGCCACGGCCTGCCACGACCACAGCCGCATGGCACCCGGCGGCTTGGGGCCGTTGCGCGGACGCCAGTTGACGGCGCTCGGCGCCTGCTCCAGCAGCATCCACGGCGCGCCGCGCCCGGCCGAGCGCATCAGATCGAAGGCGAGCGCGGCGCCGAGATGCGTCTCCGGGTCGTGCGGGTCCTGGTAGAAGTCCAGCGACACGACGTCCTCGTGGGCGGCCCACGCGAACTGGTCGACCGGCTTGTGGTGCGGCATGAAGTTGGTGGTGACGGGAACGCCGGGCGTGACGCGGCCGAGCACCACCCGCTCGGCCAGATGGCAGGCGAGCAGCGCGTCGCTGCTGAAGCGGTGGAAGTCCAGTTGCTGCGCCGGGTTGGGGAAGGTGGGGGCCGCGCGGGGCGGCAGCACCTCCTCGAAACCGGAGTACGCCTGGGACCAGAAGGCCGTCGACCACGCCTCGTTGAGCGCGTCCACCGTGCCGTAGCGCTCGCGCAGCCAGCGGCGGAAGTCGTCGGCGGAGACATCGCAGTAGCACTGGCGGGTATGGCAGCCGTACTCGTTGCCGACGTGCCACATCGACAGCGCCGGATGGTCCGCGTAGCGGGCGGCGAGCCGCTCGACGAGGCGCACGGCGTGTGCGCGGTAGACGGGGCTGGAGGGGCAGTAGTGCTGCCGTGAACCGGGGTGGAGAAGGCGGCCCTCGGCGGTGACGGGAAGGATCTCCGGATGCCGGTGGGACAACCACGGCGGCGGCGAGGCGGTCATGGTGGCCAGACACACCTCGACCCCCGCGTCGGCCAGGTTCCCCATGACGCGGTCGAACCAGCCGAAGTCCCACTCGCCCGGACGGGGTTCGGCACGGGCCCACGAGAAGATCCCGGCGGTCACCATGGTCACCCCAGCCTCCTTCATCAGCCGCACATCCTCGGCCCACACCTCCTCCGGCCACTGCTCCGGGTTGTAGTCGCCGCCGAAGTGGACGCGGTGCGGTGTGAACGCGGGCACGGGAACCTCCAACGGGGTGGGGGCGGATCGTCGGGTCAGGCCGAGGTCTTGTAGACGCTCCAGCCGCCGTCCACGACCAGGCTGGTGCCGGTCACATAGGACGCGTCGTCAGAGAGCAGGAACGCGATGCTCGCGGCGACCTCCTCAGGCCGCCCGTGCCGCCCCGCGACCGTCTGCTCCACGGTGCGCCGCCTGTCCTCCTCGCCGACGCCCTCCCAGGCACGGGTGAGGATGGGCCCTGGCAGCACGCTGTTGACGCGGACCTGTGGCCCGTAGTCCACGGCGAGCTGACGGCCGAGCCCGGTGAGCCCCGCCTTGGTCGCGGCGTACGCGGGACGCTCCGGCAGCCCGACCAGGGCGTGCACGGACGACGTCAGCACGACCGCTCCCCGCGTCTCCCGCAGATCCCCGAGACACGCCCGCACCCCGAGGAACGCGCCGGTCAGGTTGACGCCCAACTGGCCCTCCCAGTCCGAGAGCGACAGCGCGTCGGCGGTGCCGGGGCGCATGAGGGCCGCGTTGCTGACGAGGCCGCTGACGGGGCCGAAGCCCTGGCGCGCCGTGCGGACGGCGCGGGCCCAGGCGGGTTCGTCGGTGACGTCGCCCAGCACGAACGCTGCGCGGGCGCCGGACGCGGTGATCTCACGGGCCGTTCGGTGGCCGCCCTCCTCCTCGTTGTCGAGGATGACGACGGCGGCCCCCTCGTCCGCGAGCCGATGCGCTGTGGCGGCACCGATACCCGCGCCGCCTCCCGTGACGATGACGGTGCGGCCGGTGAAGCGGCCGGTGTTGTGGGATGCGGTTCGCTGTGCGGGGGCGCCCATGTGCGGATGCTAGTCCCCTTCGCGGGGGGCGGAAGGAAACGCGGGGTTCCCGCTTCACGGGGGTGTTGCGCGGGACGGTTGGCCGGTGTGGTGCGCACTGTAGGGTCCCGCGCTGATTTTTGCGCCGCAGCACGGTGCGCTGCGCTGGGCGGGGCGCCGTGCTGCGGGTGCGGGCCGGTGGCTTCGGCGCGGCGTATGGACCTGTAGTTCGCGGCTGGCGCCGCGTGATTCCGGGTTTCGACCGTGGTTGTGGGTGTGTGGGTGGGGGGTGTCCGGTGCCGGGGTGGGGTGTCTCCTCGGCGTGAAGGTCTCGTTGTCGGCTTTACGCCGGTGACTTTCTCGACCTGCGGGGACACCCCACCCCGTCCCCGTCCCGCCGGTGACCCGCTGCTCCTCCGGGTGGGCTGA
>NZ_BAAGSO010000124.1:22386-61820 GCF_054782395.1 Streptomyces daliensis
ACGGTCCCCACTCCACGGGCCGACCGTCCCGCGCAACACCCCCTGTCGAGGGTGCGCAGCCCCGGGGTGCCCCCTAGGGGTGCGTACGCGTGCTGCGGGCCGGTGGGTGGGTTGTGCCCACCCTCCCCCAGCTACCGCTGGGAGGTGCCCCCTCGCCATGCGGAACGCCTGCCCACAACAGTGGGAGCGGGCCGGAAGCTGGCCGCGACCGGGAGGGGACGTGGTGGGGTGTCCCCGCAAGTGGTGGCGACGAGTATGTGCAGGCAGCCGAAAAGCCGACCCGCACTTGTCGGCAGGCAGCCGAAAAACCGACCCGCACTTGTCGCCGCCCGAGGAGACACCCCGGCACGGCACCGACCCCCACCACACACCAACCCCACACGGCCACCGGCACAAGCCAAGAACCACGCGGCGCCAGCCGCGTCGCACCGGTCCATACGCCGCGCCGAAGCCACCGGCCCGCACCCGAAAAACGGCCCACCCCGTGCAGCGGCACAAAAATGTTGTGGGCAATCGTCCCGCTGGCGAGGGGGCACCTCCCAGCGGTAGCTGGGGGAGGGTGGGCACAACCCGTGCCACCGGCCCGCAGCACGCGAACGAACCCCCCAAGGGGCACCCACAGCAGGCGCACCCCCACGAGAAACACGCACCCCGTGTGACCTTCACCCCGCACCCCGTGAAGCGGCGCGGACCGGTGAAGGGGGAACCCTGTGTTTCATACCGCAACACGCGAAGGGCGCGTCAGGTGGGGATGTTGTCGAAAGGGGCCGTCAGGCCGCGCAGCAAGGCCGCGAGTTCGGTGCGCTGGTCGGCGGACAGCTCGGCCAGGATCGCCCGTTCCTGCGCGAGGAGCCCCGCGAGGGCGCTGTCGCCCCGGTCGCGGCCCTCGACGGTGAGCCGGACGAGCACGCCGCGCCGGTCGTTGGGGTCGGGCAGCCGCTCGACGAGCCCCTTCTTCGCGAGCCTGTCGATACGGTTGGTCATGGTGCCCGAGGTCACCAGGGTCTGGGTGAGGAGTTGCCCGGGGGAGAGCTGGTACGGCGTTCCGGCGCGCCGCAGCGCGGTGAGGACGTCGAACTCCCAGGGTTCGAGACCGTGCTCGGAGAAGGCGATCCGGCGTGCTCTGTCCAGGTGGCGCGCGAGCCTGCTGACGCGGCTGAGGACCTCCAACGGTTCCACGTCGAGGTCCGGGCGCTCGCGGCGCCATGCTGCAACCAGTCGGTCGACCTCGTCCTCCATGCCGATCAGTGTAGTAGTTGTGTCGATGTGAAGTCTCTTGACATCGAGATACCTCGGCGGAACGCTGTTCCCATGCCCTCTTCGCCCTCTCCCGTCTGGGACCCGCGCCAGTATCTGCGCCACTCCGGCAACCGCGCCCGCCCCCTGCACGACCTCCTCGCCCGCGTCCCCGAGCTGCCACGGAGCGGCCCTCGTATCGCCGATCTCGGCTGCGGCCCCGGCGGCCCCAGCACACCGCTCGCCGCGCGCTGGCCCACCGCGCACCTCACCGGCTACGACAACTCGCCCGCCATGCTGGAGGAGGCCCGCGCCCTCGCCGGGCCGACGGAGGGCGGCGGCAGCATCGACTTCGTCCACGCCGACCTCGCGCACTGGCGGCCAGGGCCGGGCGAGGTCTTCGACCTGATCTTCTCCAACGCGGCGCTCCAGTGGGTCCCCGGGCACACCGCCTCCTTCCCGGCCTGGGTGGACGGGCTCACGCCCGGCGGCGTCCTCGCCTTCCAGGTGCCGGGGAACTCTGCGGCGCCCTCCCACGCGCTGTTCGCCGAGCTGTGCGCCTCCCCGCGCTGGCGCGGGAAGCTGGGCGGCGACGGGCCGCCCCGCGGCACGGTGCTCGATCCCGCCGGGTACCACGAGGCGCTGGCCGCCCTCGGCTGCGAGGTCGACACGTGGGAGACCACGTACCTGCACGTGCTGGAGGGCGAGGACGCCGTCCTGGACTGGGTCAAGGGCACAGCACTGCGCCCTGTCCTCAGCCGTCTCGACGGCGACGAGGAGGCCCGCGACGCGTTCCTCGCCGAGTACGGGGAGGCGCTGCGCGCCGCGTATCCGCCGGGCCCGTACGGCACGCCCTTCCCGTTCCGGCGCGTCTTCGCGGTGGCGAGGAAGCGGTGAGCGGCGCGAGCGGCCCCGGGGGCGCCGTGCTGGAAGCGGTCGATCACGTCCAGCTCGCAGCCCCGCCCGGCAGCGAGGACGCGCTGCGCGCGTACTACGCGGGGGTCCTGGGGATGACTGAACTGCCCAAGCCCCCGGCGCTGGCGGCACGCGGCGGCTGCTGGTTCGCCTCCGGCGACCCTACGGGCGCTCCGCCCGGCGTCGTGCTGCACCTGGGCATCGAGGAGGACTTCCGCCCCGCGCGCAAGGCCCACCCCGGCATCCGGGTCCGGGGCCTCGACGCGCTGGCGACCGCCCTGCGCGCGGCCGGAGCCCCCGTGACCTGGGACGAAGCGCTCCCCGGCCATCGCCGCCTCTACTCCGCCGACCCGGTCGGCAACCGCCTGGAGTTCCTGGAGCCGGCGCCCGGCTCCTCCTGAAGGGGTGCGCGGGATCCGGTCAGCCGCCCGCCCCTGCTCTCCGCGACCCGCAGCGCGTCGCCCAGTGCCTCACAGAGCCGGGCGCACAGGAAGCGGATCTCGTACGGCCCGGCACTGCGGTCGCCGAGCATCCCGCGCGCGTAGCCCAGCAGTTGGCTCCCCATGGCGAGCTGCGCCGTCTCCATCTCGTCGGCGAGCCGCGATACGTGTCCGGTGCCGTTCGGGTCCGCCGCCAGATAGCAGGGCTGCCCGTCGGGCCCGGACCAGGGCAGCAGCCGCAGCGGCCCATGTGAGTGAGCGGGCGTCTCCATCACGCCACCCCCGCCGACGTCCCGGCGTACGGGCCGTGGAGGAGCCACGGCCCGCTGTCCGCGCCGCCCGGCGCCAGCGCGGTACGGCGCTCCTCCCGTTCGTACGCGACGAGGTACGGGCGGACGAGTGGTGACCGGTCGCCGTCGACAGATGCGTCATCCATCCATCGGGTCGTGCGTCGCGGGGCGTTCAGGGGGATGCGCGCTGTGCTGGAGAGATGAGGGGCCGGTCGGGGCACGTTCCCCGTCCTTGATGACACGGGACTGGGGCGCCGGGCGTGGCGACCGGCAGTGGGGAGCGGCGGGCGCAACGGCGGCTCTCCGAGGGCGATGGCGTTAAGGATCCGCATGACAAGGTTCGGCACGCTGGGTTCACCTGTCTCTCTGTGCGTATGAGGTGACGCCACGTGTGAGCGGCACAGGAAACGTGTCATGGGAATCCCATAGAAGGAATCCTTTGTCTGGAACTTCACTTGTGTGGGTGACGGTTGGTACGAGTGCGAGAAGGGGCTGTGCGATGCCGTTTAGCCTCCGGTGGTGATGGGCTCGGCCTGTGTACCCAGGCTTGAGAAGGCAGGAGGGGATGAGGCGTGACGGCCACTCGGACAGGACCGGCTGGGCGAATGCAGATCGCGAGAGGGCTGGTTGCCCTGCGCGAGCGATGCGGGCTCACACAGGTCCAGGTCGCGGCCAAAGCCGGAGTCAGCGGCACGACAGTGAGCCGCTATGAGATGTGGCAGGACCGCGCGCGCATTCGCTGGGCAACTGTGAAAGCGCTCGCCGACGCCTGCGAGGCGACCGAGGCGGAGCGCGAGGCGCTCGTACGGATCGCCAGGCAGCAGCCCGAGGGATGGTGGCTGGGCAACAGCGCCGTGCCGGAATGGATGGACCCGCTGGTGTCCTTCGAGCAGGCGGCGGGATACGAGCATGTCTACGCGAACACGGTGGTACCCGGCCTGCTTCAGACCCGCGCTTACGCGACAGCGATCCACCAGGCTTCCGAGCTACGGATCTCCCACGACCGAGTGGAGGCCATGGTGGAGGCGCGCATGCAGCGGCAGGAGGTTCTTCACCGGGAGGAGCAGGCGCTGCACCTGTGGGTGGTCCTGGACGAGGCCGCGCTGCGGCGCACCGTGGGGGACGGAGAGGTGATGCGTGAGCAGTTGAGCCATCTGCACGGGATGGCGCAGCGCCCCAACATCGACGTTCAGGTGCTGCCCTTCTCGGCAGGGGCGCACGCCGCTGGATCGGGGCATTTCGTCATCCTCGGACGGGACGACGAGAGGGATCCGCTCAACTCCATGGCCGTGGTCTACATCGAGATGCGCAACCGAGGGCTGTACTTGGATCTGGCGGATGATGTGAGTGGCTACAAGCTGACCTTCGACTACCTTCGGTCCCAGGCATCCGATACCTCGGTGTCCCTTCAGACGGTGGCCGAGGTGCGACAGGAGTTGACCCCGTGATGGACCGTACGACCCCCGACAGCACGACGGAAGAGCCGCGCTGGATCAAGAGCAGCTACAGCGGGCCCGGCGGGAACGAGTGCGTGGAGATATCCGGCGCGGGCACCGGCGTCGGGATCCGCGACTCGAAGGCCCCGCAGGGCCCTGTGCTGCGCTTTTCCCCAGAGGCTTTCGCGTCGTTCGTGAGTGGCCTCAAGGAGCGGCGAGGGGTCTGACGGCCCCGGCCGGACGGCGCCGCCCCGCGAGGCGCCGCCCCGCGCCCGCTACGACCGCCGGTGACCGATCAGCCTCGGCTTGGGCTCCAGGCCGTCCAGCCCATGCCAGGCGAGGTTGACCAGGTGCGCGGCGACCTCCGCCTTCTTCGGCTTGCGGACGTTCAGCCACCACTGCCCCGTCAGCGCGACCATCCCGACCAGCGCCTGCGCGTACAGAGGCGACAGCTTCGGGTCGAAGCCGCGCGACTTGAACTCCTTGCCGAGGATGTCCTCGACCTGCGTCGCGATATCGCTGATCAGCGAAGCGAACGTGCCCGTCGACTGGGCGACGGGCGAGTCGCGGACCAGGATGCGGAAGCCGTCCGTGTACAGGTCGATGTAGTCGAGGAGGGCGAACGCGGCCTGTTCCAGCAGCTCACGCGGGTGGCCCCCGGTCAGCGCGCCCGTGACCATGTCGAGCAGTTGCCGCATCTCGCGGTCCACGACGACCGCGTACAGCCCCTCCTTGCCGCCGAAGTGCTCGTAGACGACGGGCTTGGAGACCCCGGCCTTCGCCGCGATCTCCTCCACCGACGTGCCTTCGAAGCCGCGCTCGGCGAAGAGGGTCCGGCCGATGTCCAGCAGTTGCTCACGGCGCTCCTTGCCCGTCATGCGGCGTCGCGTGCGCTTCTTGGGGCTGCTGCTGTCGTCGGTCGGCACGTCTTCCATCATGCCGCTTCGGCCGCCTGCTCCTTACGGCGGGAGTCGATACGTTCGCGGCGCGGCCAGCGCACGTCGTAGGCCCAGCCCAGCTGCTCGAACCAGCGGATGAGGCGCGCGCTGGAGTCGATCTGGCCCTTCTCCACGCCGTGGCGGGCGCTCGTGGGGTCGGCGTGGTGCAGGTTGTGCCAGGACTCGCCGCAGGAGAGGACGGCCAGCCACCACACGTTGCCCGACCTGTCGCGGGACTTGAAGGGCCGCTTGCCGACCGCGTGGCAGATGGAGTTGATCGACCACGTCACGTGGTGCAGCAGCGCGACCCGCACCAGCGAGCCCCAGAAGAACGCCGTCGCCGCACCCTGCCACGACATGGTGACCAGGCCGCCGACCAGCGCGGGCAGCAGCAGCGACACGATCGTCCACAGCACGAACTGGCGCGAGATCGCGCGGATCGCCGGGTCCCTGATCAGGTCCGGCGCGTACTTGTGCTGCGGCGTCTGCTCCTCGTCGAACATCCACGCCATGTGCGCCCACCACAGGCCCTTGAGCAGGGCAGGGACGGTCTCGCCGTAGCGCCAGGGGGAGTGCGGGTCGCCCTCGGCGTCGGAGAACTTGTGGTGCTTGCGGTGGTCGGCGACCCACCGGACCAGGGGGCCCTCGACGGCCAGCGAACCCATGATCGCCAGCGCGATGCGCAGCGGGCGCTTCGCCTTGAAGGAGCCGTGCGTGAAGTAGCGGTGGAAGCCGATCGTGATGCCGTGGCAGCCGATGAAGTACATCGCCGTCAGCAGCCCGAGATCCAGCCAGCTCACCCCCCAGCCCCAGGCGAACGGCACGGCCGCCGCCAGGGCGACGAACGGGACGACGATGAACGCCAGCAGCGAGACCTGCTCCACCGAACGGCGCTTCTCACCGCCCAGCGTCGCGGACGGTACGGCGCTGTTCCCGTCGCGCGTACCACCCGCTTTCTCGTCGTGGGGGGCGCTCTCAAGGAGGTCCGGGCTAGTGGTCATACATGTCCCTCGTCATACGGGGCGGGGGCTACGGAACCGTAACCTACGGCCTCGTAAGTATGGCAGCCCTCACACGGGTATCAAGGGCCGAGCGGGGGATACGACACTCGTGCCCACCCATCGGAACTCGTGCCCACCACTCGGACGGCGTCCCCACAGCGGGCGCCCCGACCTATCCTGGGGTGCGTGCGTCGGACAGCGCGGTCCGCGATCCGCCAGAAGCAAGAGCTGCAAGGAGCCGCACCTGTGAGCAGTGCCGACACCCACCAGCACCAGCCGGGAGCAGGACCCGAGGACGAGCAGGCCGCGGAGAACGCGACCGCCCTCCGGGCCGACATCCGCCGCCTCGGCGACCTCCTCGGCGAGACGCTGGTACGCCAGGAAGGACCCGAACTCCTCGACCTGGTCGAGCGTGTACGCGCGTTGACGCGCAGCGACGGAGAGGCCGCAGCGGCCCTGCTCGGCAAGACCGACCTGGAGACCGCCACCAAGCTGGTGCGCGCCTTCTCCACCTACTTCCACCTCGCCAACGTCACCGAGCAGGTACACCGCGGACGCGAGCTGCGCGCCCGCCGTGCCACCGAGGGCGGCAACCTCACCCGCACGGCCGACATGCTCAAGGACGCCGACCCCCAGCACCTGCGCGAGACCGTCCGCAACCTCGGCGTCCGCCCCGTCTTCACCGCGCACCCCACCGAGGCCGCGCGCCGCTCCGTCCTCACCAAGCTCCGCAAGATCGCCGAGCTGCTGGAGCGCACCGACGTCAGCGAACGCCGCCGCACCGACCTGCGGCTCGCCGAGAACATCGACCTGGTCTGGCAGACGGACGAGCTGCGCGTCGCGCGCCCCGAACCCGCCGACGAGGCCCGCAACGCCATCTACTACCTCGACGAGCTGCACAGCGGCGCCGTCGGCGACGTCCTGGAAGACCTCGCAGCCGAGCTGGAACGCGCAGGCACCCCCCTGCCCCCCGGCAGCCGCCCCCTCACCTTCGGCACCTGGATCGGCGGCGACCGCGACGGCAACCCCAACGTCACCCCCGCCGTGACCTGGGACGTCCTCCTCCTCCAGCACGAGCACGGCATCACAGAGGCCCTCAACCACATCGACGAGCTGCGCGGCGCGCTCTCCAACTCGATCAGGAACAGCGGCGCCTCCCAGGAACTCCTCGACTCCCTGGAACACGACCTGGAACGCCTCCCCGAGATCAGCCCCCGCTACAAGCGGCTCAACGCCGAGGAGCCCTACCGGCTCAAGGCCACCTGCATCCGGCAGAAGCTCCTCAACACCCGCGAACGCCTCGCGGGCGACATCCCCCACGCCCCGGGACGCGACTACCTCGGCACCGGCGAACTCATCGAGGACCTCACCCTCCTCCAGGACTCCCTGCGCGCCCACCGCGGCGAGCTGGTCGCCGACGGCCGCCTGGAGCGGGTCCTGCGCACCCTGGCCGCCTTCGGCCTCCAGCTCGCCACCATGGACGTACGCGAGCACGCCGACGCCCACCACCACGCACTCGGCCAGCTCTTCGACCGCCTCGGTGAGGAGTCCTGGCGGTACGTGGACATGCCCCGCGACTACCGGCAGCGGCTCCTCGCCAAGGAACTCCGCTCCCGCCGCCCCCTCTCACCCGCGCACGCACCCCTCGACGAGGCGGGCGCCAAGACCCTCGGCGTCTTCGGCACCATCCGCAAGGCACTGGACACCTTCGGGCCCGAGGTCATCGAGTCCTACATCATCTCCATGTGCGCGGGCGCCGACGACGTCTTCGCCGCCGCCGTCCTCGCCCGCGAGGCCGGACTCATCGACCTCCACGCGGGCTGGGCCCGCATCGGCATCGTGCCGCTCCTGGAGACCACCGACGAGCTGAAGATCGCCGACGAACTCCTCGACGCGATGCTCTCCGACCCCTCCTACCGCAAGCTGGTCTCCCTGCGCGGCGACCTCCAGGAGGTCATGCTCGGCTACTCCGACTCCTCCAAGTTCGGCGGCATCACCACCAGCCAGTGGGAGATCCACCGCGCCCAGCGCCGCCTGCGCGACGTCGCACACCGGCACGGCGTACGGCTGCGGCTCTTCCACGGCCGCGGCGGCACCGTCGGCCGCGGCGGCGGCCCCACCCACGACGCGATCCTCGCCCAGCCCTGGGGCACCCTCGAAGGCGAGATCAAGGTCACCGAACAGGGCGAGGTCATCTCCGACAAGTACCTCGTGCCCTCCCTCGCCAGGGAGAACCTGGAACTGACCGTCTCCGCCACCCTCCAGGCGTCGGCCCTGCACACCGCGCCCCGCCAGTCCGACGAGGCCCTCAACCGCTGGGACGCCGCCATGGACACCGTGTCCGACGCGGCACACGGCGCCTACCGCAGGCTCGTCGAGGACCCCGACCTGCCCGCCTACTTCTTCGCCTCCACCCCCGTCGACCAGCTCGCCGACCTCCACCTCGGCTCCCGCCCCTCGCGCCGCCCCGACACCGGCGCCGGGCTCGACGGGCTGCGGGCCATCCCGTGGGTGTTCGGCTGGACCCAGTCCCGGCAGATCGTCCCCGGCTGGTTCGGCGTCGGCACCGGACTCCGCGCAGCGCGCGAAGCCGGACTCGACGGAGTCCTGGACGAGGCCTACGAGCACTGGCACTTCTTCCAGAACTTCCTCTCCAACGTGGAGATGACCCTCGCCAAGACCGACCTGCGCATCGCACAGCACTACGTCGACACCCTCGTGCCCGACGAGCTCAAGCACGTCTTCGACGCGATCAAGGCCGAGCACGAGCTGACCGTCGCCGAAGTCCTGCGCATCACCGGCGAGCGCGAACTCCTCGACGCCAACCCCGTGCTCCGGCAGACCTTCCAGATCCGGGACGCCTACCTCGACCCGATCTCCTACCTCCAGGTCACCCTGCTGCACCGCCAGCGCGAGGCCGCCAAGCGAGGCGAAGAGCCCGACCAGATGCTCGGACGGGCCCTGCTGCTCACCGTCAACGGCGTCGCCGCAGGGCTGCGCAACACCGGCTGAGCCCAGCACACCTCGCCCGGTGACAGGGGCGGGGGCGGGGGCGGGCTCGCAGATTCTCAGGATCCAAGTCCTCAGAACGTGAGCAGCGCCCACGCCCCCGCCGTCGTCGCCGCACCCAACACACCCAGCGCCAGCGCCGTACGCCGCATCCGCAGCCCCCCGGCCACCACCAGCGAGGCCAGCAGCAGCGCACCGCCGAACGGCACCCAGGCGTAGAGAATCCCCGCGGGACCCGTCCGTACGACCTCGTCCGTGCCGGGCCGCACCGCCACATCCAGCGTCTCCCCGGTCTTCCCGGAGACGGTCTTGGCCACCGTGACCCGCTCCCGCACATCCCGATGGCTGTCGGCCGGCGTGAACGTGCCCGTGCACACATCCTCACCACACCGCTCGACACGGACAGTGCCCCGCTCGCTCCCCGTCATCGCGGGCCGCGCCGTGCCCCACGACGTCCACACCCCCGCGCACAGCAGCAACAGCGCGATCAGCACCATCAGAGCCGACTTCGCCAGCAGCAGCACGCCGTACGCGTTCTCCCCCGCCCGGCGGGTACGGCTGCGCTTGACTCCACCGCTCTTTGACATGGCCGCGATCCTTGGTGAAGAAACCGTGGACGGTCAACCTCCGGATCCGGCTTGAGCCGTATTAGGAGTTATACGTCCCCTGGGCCCGCTCCAGACCGTCCACGATCAGTGACTCCACGGCATCGGCCGCCCGGTCCGTGAAGTAGTCCAGCTCCTTGCGCTCCGTCGATGAGAAATCCTTCAGCACATAGTCGGCCACCTGCATCCGGCCCGGCGGACGCCCCACACCGAACCGCACCCGGAAGTAGTCACGCCCCAGCGACTTCGTGATCGACTTCAGGCCGTTGTGCCCGTTGTCGCCCCCGCCCTTCTTCAGCCGCAGCACCCCGTAGTCGATGTCCAGCTCGTCATGGATCACCACCAGCCGCTCCACGGGCAGCTTGTAGAAGTCCCGCAGCGCCGTCGCCGGACCCCCCGACACATTCATGAACGACATCGGCTTCGCCACCACCACCCGGTGACTCGACACCCCCGGCGTGCCCAGGCGCCCCTCCACCACCTGCGCCCGCGACTTGTGCGACTTGAACTTCCCGCCCATCCGCGCCGCCAGCAGATCGGCCACCATGAACCCGACGTTGTGCCGGTTACCGGCGTAGTCAGGGCCCGGATTGCCCAGGCCCAGCACGAGCCAGGGCCCGGCTCCCGCCTCACTCGCACTCGCATTGGTCGTCATCGAAGGTCCTCAGGTCCTCAGGCGCTCGACTACGGGGTCCACACACACGCATACACGCATCACGTCACACATACACGACTGCCGCCGCGCGTCAGCGGCGCGCGGCGGCAGTCGGTCACAGAACAAACGCGGAGCGAAAGGTCACTCGGCCGAAGCGGCCGACTCGCCCTCGTCCTCGTCGGCGTCGGCGGAGGGCTCCTCGGCCTGCGCCGCCAGCACCTGGATCACGATGTCGTCGTCCTCCACGGCCAGCGTGGTGCCCTTCGGCAGCTTCACGTCCTTGGCGTGGATCGCGTCACCCGCGTCCAGACCCTCCACGGAGATCGTCACCGACTCCGGGATGTGCGTGGCCTCGGCCTCGACCGGCAGCGCGTTCAGCACGTGCTCCAGCAGGTTCTGGCCCGGCGCCAGCTCACCCTCGATGTGGATCGGGATGTCCACGTTGACCTTCTCACCCTTCTTCACGGTGAGCAGGTCGATGTGGACCAGGAACTGACGGATGGCCTCACGCTGGACAGCCTTCGGGATGACCAGCTCCTTCTTGCCCTCGACGTCCAGGTGGATCAGGACGTTCGGGGTCTTGAGGGCCATCATCATGTCGTAGCTCGGCAGCTCGACGTGGACCGGCTCGGCACCGTGGCCGTAGATGACCGCGGGCACCTTCTCCTCGCGGCGCAGACGGCGGGCAGCGCCCTTGCCGAACTCGTTGCGGATCTTGGCGGAGATGTTGACATCAGCCATGGCTGCACTCCTCGTAGTCGTATCGGACAGAACTGCTGTGTCACTCGGTCCGTCCACGACAGACCAACGGCTACGAAGAGCGCGCGTCGATAACGGATGAGCCGCCGCCGTACACAGCGCCAAACACCAGCGCGTACGACACAGCCTCCCTCGCCGAGCGACCCTGGGAGTCTACGCGGCGGGGGAGGCTGCGCGGAAATCGATCTCGCTTACGGGCCTGCTCGGCCCGCCTACGCCTGCTCGTCGAAGAGGCTGGTCACCGAGCCGTCCTCGAAGACCTCCTGCACCGCACGCGCGATCGTCGGCGCCATCGACAGCACCGTGATCTTGTCCAGCTCCAGCTCGCCCGGCGTCGGCAGCGTGTTCGTGAACACGAACTCGCTCACCTTCGAATTCTTCAGCCGGTCAGCGGCCGGACCCGACAGCACACCGTGCGTCGCCGTCACGATGACATCCTCCGCACCGTTCGCGAACAGCGCGTCGGCAGCTGCACAGATCGTGCCACCCGTGTCGATCATGTCATCGACCAGCACACAGATCCGGTCCTTCACATCACCGACGACCTCGTGCACCGTCACCTGGTTCGCCACATCCGGATCACGCCGCTTGTGCACGATCGCCAGCGGCGCACCCAGCCGGTCCGCCCAACGGTCCGCGACCCGCACCCGGCCCGCGTCCGGAGACACCACCGTCAGCTTGTCCCGGTCCACCTTCGCGCCCACATAGTCCGCGAGGATCGGCAGCGCGAACAGATGATCCACAGGACCGTCGAAGAAACCCTGGATCTGATCCGTGTGCAGATCCACCGTGAGAATGCGGTCCGCACCCGCCGTCTTGAACATGTCCGCCATCAGCCGTGCCGAAATCGGCTCACGGCCCCGGTGCTTCTTGTCCTGACGCGCGTAACCGTAGAACGGCACGATCACCGTGATGCTCCGCGCGGAAGCCCGCTTCAACGTGTCGATCATGATGAGCTGCTCCATGATCCACTTGTTGATGGGAGCCGTGTGGCTCTGCATCAGGAAGCAGTCGGCACCACGAGCGGACTCCTGGAAGCGGACATAGATCTCGCCGTTCGCGAAGTCGAAGACCTTGGTCGGGACCACCCCGATCCCAAGCTGGTTCGCGACCTCCTCCGCCAGCTCTGGGTGGGCGCGGCCGGAGAAGAGCATCAGCTTCTTCTCGCCGGTCGTCTTGATCCCGGTCACTGCACTGTCTCCTTGCGTTCCGCTGCGCGTGCGTGCTTCTTCACCGTACGCCCCGCTCCAGGGGGTCGCTTACCCGGTCCGACGCCGGCACAGTCCGCTCAGCTCCCCTCACCCTGACGCTCCTCCCGGACTCCGGAACCCTCCTCGGACACGTCACCGGCAGCCTGCGCCGCCGCACTCCCCGGGCGCTTACGGGCCACCCAGCCCGCGATGTTGCGCTGCTGACCACGCGCCACGGCCAGCGAACCCGCCGGGACATCCTTCGTGATGACCGACCCGGCAGCCGTGTAAGCACCGTCCCCCACCGTGACAGGCGCCACAAACATATTGTCCGCACCCGTACGGCAGTGAGAACCGATCGTCGAACGGTGCTTGTTCATCCCGTCGTAGTTCACGAACACCGTCGCCGCACCGATATTGCTGTGCTCACCGATCGTGGCATCCCCCACATACGAGAGATGCGGCACCTTCGTGCCCTCACCGACATCCGAATTCTTGATCTCGACGTAGCTCCCGGCCTTCGCCTTCGTCCCCAGCCGCGTCCCAGGACGCAGATACGTGTACGGACCCACCGACGCACCCGCACCGATCTCCGCACCGTTCGCCACCGTGTTGCTCACCGTCGCGCCCGCGCCCACCACCGTGTCCCGCAACCGCGAATTCGGGCCCACCTCACAGCCACCGCCCAGCCGCGTACCACCCAGCAACTGCGTACCCGGCAGAATCACCGCGTCCGGCTCGTACCCCACCGACACATCCAGCCACGTCGTCGCCGGATCCACCACCGTCACACCCGCCAGCATGGCCTCTTCGAGCAGCCGGTCGTTCAGCACCCGGCGCGCCTCGGCCAACTGCACACGGTTGTTGATCCCCGCGATCTCACTGTGATCCCCGGCGACCGCCGCACCCACCCGGTGCCCCGCCTCCCGCAGGATCCCGAGCACATCCGTCAGATACTCCTCGCCCTGGCTGTTGTCCGTACGGACCTTGCCCAGCGCCTCCGTCAGCAGCCGCGCGTCGAACGCGAAGACACCGGAGTTGATCTCACGGATGGCACGCTGCGCCTCCGTCGCGTCCTTGTGCTCGACGATCGCCGTCACCGCGCCGCTGTCCGGGTCGCGCACGATGCGCCCGTAACCGGACGAGTCCGGCACCTCGGCCGTCAGCACGGTCACGGCGTTGCTGTCGGCCGCGTGCGTGTCCGCGAGCGACTGGAGCGTCGCGCCGGTGAGGAGCGGGGTGTCCCCGCAGGTCACGATGACGGTCCCGTCGAGCGAGACGCCGTCACCCGACAGCTCTTCGAGGCCCATGCGCACGGCGTGCCCCGTGCCGTTCTGCTCGTGCTGCACGGCCGTACGGGCACCCTCGTCGATCGCGGCGAGATGCGCGGTGACCTGCTCACGGGCGTGCCCGACGACCACGACGAGGTGCTGGGGATCCAGGGTGCGGGAGGCGGCGACGACATGGCCGACGAGTGAACGGCCGCAGATGTCGTGCAGGACCTTGGGCGTCGCCGACTTCATACGGGTGCCCTCACCCGCTGCGAGAACGACGACGGCTGCCGGGCGATTGGCGCTCACGGGTGTGCCCTTCGGCTTCTGGGGTTTCGGGGGATGACACCCGCAGGATACCGGGGGGTTTGTGTGGGGATACGAGGACGGGCCCCGACGGAGAGGTCGGGGCGCCACGAAGAGGTGAGTCTGTGCTCCCCCGCAAGGATTCGAACCTTGACCTGCCAAGACCAAAACTTGGTGTGCTGCCTGATTACACCACGGGGGACCGGCGCGTCAGACCTTACCTGAGCCGCGTCGGAGAGCCAGCAGTGATGCCGTTCCACCAGCCTTCGATGCGGCGGTATAGATCGGCGCCTTGCGCCACGCGCACCACCAGGCAGCCCCGGTAGTCCGCTCCCGTGTTCTTTCGCGTGGTCTTCGGATTGTGCCGCTTCAGGGTCGTCTTGCGGAACGTGCTGACGTCCGCTTCGGCCAGATCCGCCCAGTAGCGTTCCGCCGCCGTCACATCCGCGGATTCGTGGATCATGACGCGGAAATACAGCCGCTCACGGGTGACGCCGAGCAGGGAGAGCCAGGCGAGGAAGACACGGATCATCCCCGGATCGCTGTTGACGAAGGTGACGTCCTCCGTGAGCCGGTACGGCTTGCTCTTGGAGCCCTCGGCCCAGTAGAGCCCTACGCCGACGAGGAACAGCTCGCGGTCGGTGAGGGCGCCGATCTCCAAGGCCGCCGCCTCCATGGCCGCTTGCCGCGTCCGCTCGCGCCGCACCCTGTAGGACGCCCAGCGGGCCTCGCGGGCCTGCCGCATCCGCTCGGCCGATGCTGACGGCTGCGGCAGATCCCGCACCCATAACGACACCGAACTCTTCGCGACCCCCAGCTCCGCGACGATCTCCGCGTACGTCGCGCCCTCGCGCCGCAGTTCGCGGGCGCGCTGCCGCAGGGCGGGCTTCGCGCGGGGGTGGGGGTGGGCCACGGGGCGGGCCGGGGTCGGGGCGGGTTCGTTTCGGTGCTGTTCAGGGGTGTTTTTCATGGCGCCAGCCTCGTCGAACATGTGTCCCCGCGCGAGAAAAACAAGAACGATTCAACAGTTCGGGTGGAAACCCAAGGGAATCCTGGCGAACGGCTTCCGCTGCTCTTAGCGGGGCGGAATGGGCCGTTCCTTGGCTCTCCGGGGAAAGCGGTGGACGGCGGTCGTACGCTGGGCGGTATGACCGAGACGGGGGACAGCCGGGCCGCTCGCGGGCCATGGTGGTGGAGCCGGAGGAGAGCGGCGGTACTGGATATCGTCCTGGCCGCGATATCCGCTGTCGAATGCGGTGTGCAAGGCGCGCGTTTCGCTGGTGAGGCGGGGATACCGGCCTGGGCCGGGGTGCTGCTGGGAGTGGCGGCCGGGGGGTCGCTGGTGGCGCGCAGGCGCTGGCCCGTGGCGGTCGTGCTCGTGGCGATCGCGGTGACACCGGCCGAGATGGGTTTTCTCCTGGGCTGTGTGGGGCTCTATTCGCTCGCGGCCTCGGACGTGCCGCGGCGGATCATCGCTCTGCTGACGGCGATGCAGGCCGTCGGGGGTTTGATCATCATTCTGGTCCGGGTGCATCAGAGCATCGGACAGGAGCCGGATTTCAATCCGCCGACGTGGTTCATTCCGGCGATTTCCGTGCTGGTCGCGCTCGGGCTGACGGCTCCGCCTCTGCTGCTGGGGCTTTATGTCGGGGCGCGGCGGCGGCTGGTGGAGTCGTTGCGGGAAAGGGCCGACGGTCTGGAGCGGGAACTCGCGCTGCTGGCGGACCGTGCGGAGGAGCGGGCCGAGTGGGCGCGTAACGAGGAGCGCACGCGGATCGCGCGGGAGATGCACGACGTGGTGGCGCACCGGGTGAGTCTGATGGTGGTGCATGCGGCGGCGCTCCAGGCGATCGCGGTGAAGGATCCGGAGAAGGCGTCGAGGAACGCGGGGCTCGTGGGTGACATGGGGCGTCAGGCGTTGACGGAGCTGCGGACGATGCTGGGGGTGCTGCGTTCGGAGGTGGCGGAGGCGAGGCCGCCGGGGTCCGGGCCGGGGCAGGTGGGGGTGCGGGCACGGTCTTCCTCGGCGTCTCCGGTTCAGCCGTCCGCGCGGGTGCCGGCCACGTTCTCGTCCCAGGAGCGGGCCACCGCCGGCCGGGGTGCCGGTTCCGCTGACGGTTCCGGGAGCGGGAGCGCCCACGGGGACGGGGACGGCAACGGGGACGGGAGTGCTCCGGTGCGGCTGGCCGAGTTCGCCGCCGTCGTGGCCGGGGCGGCGGTGGGCCGGGGCGCGGTCCGCGGCGATGGGCACGGCGACCTGGGCGGCGGCGACGGCGGCGCCGACGAGGGGGGCGGCGGGCCGTCGCTGGGGGAGCTGGATGTGCTGGTCGGCCAGTCGCGGGAGGCCGGGATGGCGGTGGAGCTGTCGGTCGAGGGCGCGCCCCGCGACTATGCGCCGCAGGTGGAGCAGACGGCGTTCCGTGTGGTCCAGGAGGCGCTGACGAACGTCCACAAGCATGCGGCGGGTGCCCGTGCCCGGGTGCGGCTGGCGCACCGGGAGGCCGAGGTGGCGGTGCAGGTGGAGAACGAGCCGCCTGCCGAGGGCGACGGTTCGGCCGACGCCGGGCTGCCGAGCGGGGGCAACGGCCTGGTCGGCATGCGGGAGCGGGTGACAGCGCTGGGGGGCGGTTTCGTGTCGGGGCCGACGGACGCGGGCGGTTTCCGTGTCTCGGCCGTCATCCCTGACGGCGGTCGCTCCTGACGGCGGTCATCTCTGACGGCGGCTGTCCCTGACGGCGGTCACTCCTGCCAGCGGGGCCGTCCCCGCCAGCGGCTGTCCCCGCCAGCGGTCATTCCTGGCGGTCGGCGGCCCGTGGGGTGAGGCGCTGTGGGTGTGTGCCGGTCATGAGGGCGGCGAGCGCGGTGTCGAAGTCGTCGCCGAGATACCAGTCGCCGGTGTGGTCGAGGCCGTAGACGCGTCCGGTGGTGTCGATGGTGAGCAGCGTGTGGCTGTCGCCTTCGGTGCCCAGGGGGCAGATCTCGGTGTCGAGGGCGCGGCCGAGGTCGGAGAGCGTGCGGGCGGCGTAGAGGCCGGGCATGGGGTCGATGCGCACGGAGCTGGGGGCGATGTGGCGTCCGGGGCCCGTGGGGGCGATGTGGAGGTTGCCGAATTCGGCCCAGACCTCGACGGCCGCGGGGAAGACGGCGTGCGTGTGCCCTCCGGCGGAGGTGTGGCCGCGCAGTGTGTCGGCCCACTGCTCGGCCTGGCGTATGTCCCAGCGCCCTGGCTGCCAGCCCGCGGCGCGCAGCGCGTCGTCGACGGCGACGGAGAAGCGGGTGGCGGAGGTGCGCTCGTGCGGCACGCTCAACGGGGCTCCTCCTGGGCGGGATCGACCGCGCGGACGCCGAAGTGGCCGAGGAGCGCGGTGCAGGTGCGACAGGGTGCGGCGTAGCTGCCGTGCAGCGGGTCGCCGTCCTCGCGGATGTGGCGGGCGGTGAGTTTGGCGTGCTTCAGCGCGCGCTTGGCCTCGGTGTGGGTGAGCGGTTTGGGCTTGGCGTTCTTGCGGTGGGCGCGTTTGCCCGCGCGGGCGTTCTCCGTCGCGGTGAGGAAGCGGGAGAGCAGAACCGTTTCGGGGCAGCGGCCCGTGTGGCGTTCGCGGTGTTCGGTGGTGAGCGTGTCCAGGTAGTCCTGGACGAGGGCGTGCAGGGCTGGGGGCTGGTCGCCTTTGCTGCCGGTGCAGGTGAGGGTGTCGCCGCGTACGGAGAGGGCGGCGGCGATGGCGGGGAGGATGCCGTCGCGGCGGTGGTGCGGTACGGGTGCGCCGTGTTGGCCGTTCCCGGTGGTGGCCGTCCAGCCGAGGCGTGGGTCGGGGGAGGCGCGGCGGTCCGCCGCGTCGTGTTCCCATCGCGCGGTGGCCTGTGCGGCGTCCTGCGTGGTGTCGCGTGCGGTGCCCTGTGTGGTGCCCTGTGCGGCGGGGCCGCTCTGCGGTGCCGTTTCGGGCGGGGGTGGTGCGGTGTGCATGGGGTGCTTCCTCCCGGTGCGGCCCCTTCTGCCGTGTCCGTCGTGTCCGTGGTGTCGTCTTCTGTCACGCGACGGACAGCGCCAAGTATGCAGTGTGCCGCGTGACTCGATCATGCCGATGGGCATGTCATGGACTTGTGACGGTTCTTCGGGTGGCGTGAAACAGATGTGGTGGGGTACGTCCGGGACGGCGAGCATCTGGCCGTCGGCCACCTCTCCGGTGTCCCTTCGAGGCAGGAGTTCCGTGATGCGCAGCACCTCTTCTCTTCGCCCTGGTGGCCTCCGCCGCGCCGTGGTGGCCCTGGCGGTCGTGCCCGTGCTGGCGCTGTCGTCGGCCGCGTGCGGCGGCGGTGGCGGCGACGAGGGCGGCGGGGGCGACGGCGGGGGGCGGCAGCTCACCGGCGGCGGAGACGGCGGCGGAGACGGAAATGGCGGAAACGGCGGGGGTGCGAAGAGCGGCGGCAAGGGCGGGGAGGACGGCGGGGACGGGGGCGGGGACGGCGGCGTACGGGCCCTGGACGCGGCGGGGCTGAGAGCGGCGCTGCTGAAGTCGGGGGACGTGAAGGGGTATCACGCGGAGCCGAACGCCAAGGACGCGCTCCCGCCCGAGAACACGATGGAGCCGGACCGTCCCGCCTGCACCCCGATCACCGACGCGGTGGACTCGAAGCCGACGTACGCGCGTGAGGCGTACGCGAGCGGCACGGTGATGAAGGGCGATCTCGGCTCGGGCGGCGCTGTGCAGCAGATCCTGCTGTCCTCGTACGGTCCTGGTGACGCCGCGAAGTGGCTGCGGGAGCTGCGGAAGGCGGTGAAGGAGTGCCGCGGCTTCAAGGGTGCCGTGGGCACGGGCCAGGAGGCGTCGCTGAGGATCGAGCCCGGCGGGGAGGTGGGGGTGGGCGACGACGCGGTGCAGTTCACGATGAAGGACGCGAAGGGCAACGACTCGCCCACGGTGTTCACGGTCGTGCGTGCCGGGGCGAACACGGCCACGTTCATGTCGGTGGGCCTCGCGGGCGAGCCGGTGCCGGTGGCCAGGGCCGTGGTGGACAAGCAGCACGAGAAGCTGGTGGCCGCGGCACGGAGTTGAGGCGCCCCCGTAGGCCAGGACGGCCGGTGCGCGTCGGATGCGGACCCGGACCCGGACCCGGATGCGGTACGGGGGCTCCGCCGGGTGACGGTGCGGCTGTGAAGGGCGCGGGGCCGGTCACCGGGGGCCGTTGCCGGGTCCGGTGACCGGCCGTTGCCCTAGCGCATAGGCTGTCTCGTGTCAGCCAGACGCAGCAGGGGGCTTCCGCCATGACGACAGGTCGGCTCGGGCAGCACGCCGCACCGCCGAACCGGGCCTACGCCGGGCAGGTCGTGAACTTCCCGGACCCGGTCCGGGCCTCCCGCCACCCCCAGGGGGTGCGGGTGGACGAGAACGGCTTCCCGGACTTCTCGCCGTACGCGCGGGCCGCCGCCGACATCGCCGAGCCCCCCGAGGGGTTCGGCGGCGACGAGCTGAGACTGACGGACTTTGTGTCCGCGAACGCCGCGCTGCACGCGTCGGGCCACGAGCTGTGGAGCGAGCTGTCCCCGGTGGCCACCCCGCACGGCTGGACCTGGCACCACGTGCCGTGGAGCCGCCGCATGGTGCTGGTGCCCGTCGAGGTGAAGGCGCTGCTGCGCCATCACGGCGGGCTGGCGACGGCAGCCGTGGACCACGCCAAGGGCGGCACGCGCCCGCTCCAGGAGACCAGGCCGGCGCACTTCGAGGTGCCGCGCGGCGGGGTCGCGGTGACGGAGCCGCAGATCGTGGACGTCGAGGAGAAGCTGGGCTACAGACTGCCCGGCCCCTACCGCGCGTTCCTGAAGGCGGCGGGCGGCTGCGCCCCGCGCGGGGTGGCGCTGGACGCGGAGCTGGGCCTGCTGGTGGACCAGCCGTTCTTCACGGTGCGCGAGGACGCGGCCGTCAACGACCTCGTCTACATCAACAAGTGCCTGCGCGACCACTTCACCAAGGACTTCCTGGGCGTCGGCTTCGTCCAGGGCGGGCTGATCGCGGTGAAGGTGCGGGGCGAGGCGATCGGCTCCGTGTGGTTCTGCGCGTACGACGACGTGCGCGACCGTGACGGCATCGGCGTGCAGGAGCGGGTGGCCGAGCTGCTGCGGCCCTGCGGCGCCGACTTCGATGACTTCCTGCTGCGGCTCGCGGGCAATCCGCCCGAGCTGGAGACCGTGGCGAACCTGATGGTGGACGGCGGCTTCGCGCGCGCCGTCCAGGTTTGAGGGGTGGGCGCCAGATGGTGACCTTCGCACAGGCACAGGAGCGCGCGGAGCGCTGGGTGAACGAGGACGTTCCCGGATACCAGCACCGCGAGGTCCGGGTGCGGGAGTTCGACCACGGCTTTGTCGCGTGGGCGGAGGACCGTGAGGACGGGCCGACGTCGGACGGCGGGCGCACCCGGCTGGTGATCGCGCGGGACAGCGGCGACGTGACGCTGTGGCCCGGTCTTTCGGTGGGCGAGGTGATCCGGCGCTACGAGGAGGAGTACGGGGCTCCGCCCGCGCCGCCCGAGCCCGGGGGCGTGTTCGCGCAGCGGGTGGACCTCGAAGCGACCTCGTTCCTGCTGACGCCCCCGGAGTGGCTCCAGGAGGCGGCGGACCAGCGGGGCATCCCGAACCGCCGCTCGGGCGCCGACCAGGGCGCGAGCGCGAGTGCGGGTTCCGGTTCCGCTTCCGGTTCCGGTTCGGGGGAGAGCGCGGGTGCGGGTTCCGCTTCGGTCCCGTCGGCTGCCGCGAGCCCGTGGGACGCGGCGGACACGAGCAGTTCGGGCAACGGCATCGCGCAGCAGCCTCCCGCGACGGTGTTCGCGCCGCCCATAACCGGCAGCGATGACGACGACACCCCGCCGCCCCCGCCCAGCTCACGGTCCGAGGCGAAGACGGAGCTGATCCCCGAGGGCAGCGTGCTGCCTCCCCGTACGACCGTGGCTCCCGCGCTGGACGAGCCGGACGAATCCGGTACGCAGACCCCTCCGGGCGGCCAGGGCCAGGGCGACGGCGGCGGCCAGGGCGGTCCCGGTGGTGTGCACCATGCGGCGACGATGCTGGCGAACCCGTCGCAGGGCGGTCCCGGTGGCATCGGTGCGCCGCCCCCGCCGCCGGGTCCGCCCGGCGCGGGTGCTGGTGCCGGGGACATCGCCGACGCCGACACCAGTCGTGCCCCGCGCGGCTCCGTGCCCTCGCCGCCGCGCCCCTCGCGGGGCGGCGGCCCCTCCGTACCCCCGCCGCCCGGCGCGCCCGGCACCCCCGGTGCCCGCCCCGGTGCGGGCGCGGGCCCCGGCGCGCCCGGTTCGCCGGGCGCCGGATATGTGCCGACGCAGATGGTCTCGGCCGACGACCTGGCCGCGCAGATCAGCGAGAGCGGCCAGGTGCCCGCAGTCGACGGCCCGCAGGGCCAGGGCCAGGGCGACGGCGGCGGCCAGGGCGGCCCCGGTGGTGTGCATCACGCGGCGACGATGCTGGCGAACCCCTCGCAGGGCGGCCCCGGCGGCATCGGCGCACCGCCCCCGCCCCCGTCGGCCCCTCCGGGCGGCCAGGGCGACGGCGGCGGCCAGGGTGGTTCCGGCGGTGTGCATCACGCGGCGACGATGCTGGCGAACCCGTCGCAGGGCGGCCCCGGCGGCCCCGGTGCTATCGGGTCGCCGCCCCCGCCCCCCGGCCCGCCCGGCGCCCCGCCGACCGCACCCCCGCCCCCGCCCTCCCCGCCGAACACCCCGCCCCCCGCGTACGGCTTCCCGCAGGGCCCGCCGCCCGGCACCCCGGGCCCCGTGCCGCCGGGCCCCGTGCCGCCGGGCCCCGGCGGCCCCCCGCCCGCCTACGGCTATCCGCAGCAGCCGCCGACAGGGCAGCCGACCGTCGGCCCCGGCTACATGGCCGTGCTGCGCTACCGCGCGCCCGACGGCTCCGAGCAGCAGCTCATCCGCCGCTCGGCGCCCGGCACCCCGCACCCCGAGTGGCAGATCCTGCACGAGCTGCGTGCCATGAACGTGCCGCCGCAGCAGGTGCTGGAGCTGCACACGGAGCTGGAGTCCTGCGATCTGCCGGGCGGCTACTGCGCCCGCATGATCCGCGAGACCTGGCCGCAGGTGCGGATCAGCAACACGGCCCCGTACGGGCTCGACCACGCCTCCCGTCAGCAGGGCATGCGGCATCTGCTGGAGCACCAGGGCGAGCTGCACCAGGTCGCCGACGGCCCGGCGCGGCCCGCGCCGAACCGGGTGCCGATGCCGCCGCCGCAGCACATCCAGCCCGCGCCGCCCATTCCGCCGGACGGCATCGGCATGGAGCTCCAGCAGGCGTTCGGCCCGCAGGGCGTCTTCCGCTTCGAGCAGCGCGCGGTCTCCCGGCAGGGCGTGCCCGACATCGTCGGGCAGACCCTGGTGTGGGCGGGCCTGCCCGTCGACTTCGGCCCGTTCTTCTGGGGCCAGGCCCAGCCGGGCCGTCCCGTGCCGACGCTGGCCGAGCTGGCGCAGGAGCGGGGCGTCCAGCCGGGCGCCGACGCGGGCTCGTACCTCGTGATGGGCAACGACTTCGGCCGTCAGCTCTGTGTGCAGTACGGGACGGCGCACATCGTCGCCGTGCCGCTGGAGGGCGCTCCGGGCGGCCAGCCCGCGCCCGCGCAGTTCGTGAACACGGGGCTGCCGGAGTTCGTGCGCTGCATGGCGCTGCTGGGGCGGATGTGGCGGCTGCGGTACGGGCTGACGCAGGAGCAGGCGGGCCGCTGGACCGTCGACTTCCAGATGCAGTTGGCCGCGCTGGACCCGGCGGCGCTGTCGTCGCCGGAGAACTGGTGGTCGGTGCTGCTGGAGCAGATGTGGGACGGCCTCTTCTGACCCGCCGCTGAGCGGTACGGGCATCCGCAGCAGCCCGTACCGCCCCCGCCGAACGGCTCAGCCGGCGCGCGTCCGTGTGCCGCGCGTGCGAGCTTCGGGGGATGAGCGAGTCGGCCGGGGGCCCGCTGCCGCCGCAGAGCAGCAGCACGCTCTACCGCGCCGCGCCCCGCTGGCACCGGCGCGGGCATGCCCCCGAACCGGGGCGCCAGCGCGGCGGGCCCCGCCGGGCGCTGCGGCGGGCCTGCCTGGTCGTCCTCGTGCTGGCCGTGCTCCTCGCGGCAGTGGTCGGGGCCACCTGGATCTGGGCCGGTACGCAGTTGCGCGAGACCGCCGCCTTCGCGGGCGACGACGTGCGTTCCGAGGCGGGCGAGGGCACGAACTGGCTGGTCATCGGCACCGACACCCGCTCGGACCTCAGCGCGGACGAGCGCGAGGAACTGCACGTGGGCGGCGCCGGCGAGCGGAACACGGACACGATGATGCTGCTCCACTACGGCGACGCTGGCCCGTATCTGGTGAGCATCCCGCGCGACTCGTACGTCACCGTGCCGGGACACGGCAAGGCCAAGATCAACTCCGCGTACGCGCTCGGCGGCCCGAAGCTGCTCACCCGCACCGTCGAGGCGGCGACGGGGCTGCGCCTCGACCACTACGCCGAGGTGGACTTCCACGGCTTTGTCGGTGTCGTGGACGCGCTCGACGGGGTGGAGATCTGCCTCGACGCGCCG
This sequence comes from Streptomyces daliensis, assembly GCF_054782395.1. Lineage (NCBI taxonomy): Bacteria > Bacillati > Actinomycetota > Actinomycetes > Kitasatosporales > Streptomycetaceae > Streptomyces > Streptomyces daliensis. The sequence goes on from NZ_BAAGSO010000124.1 coordinate 46,007, forward strand.
CTGAAGGACGAGAAGGCCGGTGCCGATCTCCGCGCCGGGTGCCAGACGCTGGACGGCAGGCAGGCCCTCGCCTTCGTCCGCGCCCGCTACAGCGACCCCGAGGGCGACCTCGGCCGGGTGAGACGGCAACGGCAGCTTCTGAGCGCGCTCGTCCACGAGGCGACGGGCCCGGCGACCCTGCTGAACCCGTTCCGCCTCCACGGCTTCCTCGACGCGACGCTCGAAGCCCTCACCGTCGACAACGGAACCGGCGTGCCGTCACTCACACGGATGGCCTGGGAGATCAGAGGGCTGACGGGCGGGGACGGGGGTACAGCGACCGTTCCGGTGACGAATGCCGGGCTCAGCGTGCCGGGGGCCGGTGATGTGGTGGTGTGGGACAGGTCACGGGCGGGAGAGCTTTTTGATCAGTTGCGACGGGATGTGCCGATTACGGCAACAGAGGTCAAGTAGCGCATCCTTGAAGGCGGGCTCGGGCGGAGTGTCGCGGTATGGCCGCTTCGCTCGAATCATGTGAGATGTGTGCCGCGCGTTGTTGCTGAGGTTAGGGGCTCGAAATGAGTGCGTCGTCACCGCACGGCTTCGTCGTCGTACGGGGCCGCGGCTACCGTCCCGAACAGGTCGACGGCAAGGTCGCGGACCTGCACGGGGAGCGCGACGCGGCGTGGGAGCGCGCCGCGAAGCTGACGGTCCTCGCCAAGGAGCTGACGGAGGAGTCGGAACGGCTGCGGGGCGCGGTCGCCGCGCTGCCGCCGCAGACCTACGAGTCGCTCGGGGAGCGGGCCCAGGAGCTGCTGGCCCTCGCCGAGGCGGAGGCCGCCGAGGTCAGGGCCGCGGGTGAGGCCGAGGCCCAGGCGGTGGGGGAGCACGCCGATCTCGACGCGCGCGAGCTGCGCGGGGCGGCGCGCGAGCACGCGTCGCGGGTGCGGGCCGACGCGGAGAACACGGCCGTCCGCACCGTCGACGCCGCGCAGCACAGGGCCGACGAGCTGCGCGCCTCCGCCCGCGCGGAGGCGGACGAGGTGCGGCGCGAGGCGGCGGAGACGCTGCGTGAGATGTCGCGCCGCTGCGCCGGGCTCCTCGCCGACCAGGAGAAGGAGCAGGCCGCCGAGTCCGACGCGGTCGAGCGCGAGCTGGCCGAGCGGGAGAGCGCCGCCGAGGCGCGGATCGCGGACATGGCGGAGCGCGGCGAGCGGCTGTTCGCCGAGGCGAAGCGGGCGCACGCGGAGGCGGAAGAGGCCGCGCGGCACCGGGTCGAGGACGCGCAGGCGCAGGGCGAGGAGCTGATCACGGAGGCGCGGCTGCGGGAGGAGGGCATCGAGCGGGAGACGGAGCGGGTGCTGAGGGAGCACGAGGAGAAGGGGGAGGAGTTGCGGCAGCACATGGCACACGTCCGCAGCAGCCTCGCGACGCTCACGGGCCGCACCCCTGACGAGCCCGCCTCCCTCGCGCCGGGCTCCTCGGCCTGAGCGGGCTGCCGTCCGGCGTCACGGCGTCGTGGTGACACGCGAGAGCCCCTCACCGGCGTGCGGTGCGGGGTTCTCGGTCCGGGGCGCGCGGTGTCGCTACGCGTCCGGGGAGTCCTCGTCCCAGGTGACGGGCAGGCTGACCACCCCGTAGATGTTGGCGCGGTCGCGCAGCGGCACCTCCTCCGGCGGCACCGCGAGGCGCAGCGCGTGGAAGCGGGCGAAGAGCGCGGGGAGGGCGACGGCCATCTCGACGCGGGCGAGCTGCTGGCCCAGGCACTGGTGGATCCCGTGGCCGAAGGCCAGGTGCCCGGTGGCCCTGCGGCGGATGTCGAGCCGGTCGGGGTCGGGGAACTTGTGCGGGTCGCGGTTGACGGCCTGCACGGAGATCGTCACGGACTCGCCAGCCCTGATGAGCCTGCCCTCCACCTCGATGTCCTCCAGCGCGGAGCGCGGCAGCGGGTCGGCCACGCTGAGGTAGCGCAGCAGCTCCTCGACGGCCTGGTCGACGAGCGCGGGCTCCGCGCGCAGCGTGTCCAGTTGGGCGGGGTTGCTGAGCAGTGCGAAGGTGCCGAGGGCGAGCATGTTCGCCGTGGTGTCGAGCCCGGCGGCCAGCAGCAGCCCGCAGAGCCCGGCCAGCTCCTCGTCGGTGAGGTCGGCGGTGGTGAGATCGCTGAGCAGATCGTCGGTGGGCGCGGCCCGCTTGGCGACGACCAGCTCGCCCAGGTACTGGAGCAGCGCCGTGTACGCGTAGCCCTTCGCCTCCTCGTCGGCCGACTGGTCGAAGAGGGTGGCCACCTCGTCCTGGAAACGCTCGCGGTCCGCGTACGGGACGCCGAGCAGTTCGCAGATCATGAGCGCGGGCACGGGCTGCGCGAACGCCGTCACCAGGTCGGCGGTGGGTCCGGCCGCCTCCATGGCGTCCAGGCACTCGGCCGTTAACCGCTCGACGCGCTCGGTGAGCTGACGCATGCGGCGGACGGTGAACTTGCCGGTGAGCAGGCGCCGGTAGCGGGTGTGCTCGGGCGCGTCGAGGCCGATGATGTCGCCGACCTGCGCGGGCGGCATGACCTCCGGCATCCCCGCCATCGGGACGGGCGGGTGCAGGAGTTCGTAGCGTGAGCTGATGCGCGGGTCGGCCAGCAGCGCGCGGGCCGCGGCGTGGCCCGTGACCAGCCAGCCGAGGTGTCCGTCGGCGTAGCGCATGCGGCGCAGTGGTTCGCCGGTCAGCGCGGTGAGTCCGGCGGGCGGGTCGAAGGGGCATCCTGTGCGCCGGTCGGTGGGGAGGGTGGGCGGCTCGTCGGGGGTGGCGTCGAAGGTGCCGGGGGCCGTCGGCTCGTGCGGCATGTCGTGCGGCAAGGGGTCCTCCTGGGGTCGTGGTGCGGGGTGCGTGCGGCTGGTGCGTGTCGGCGGGTGGGCCTGTGCGCGGGCCGGTTACTTCGGGTCGCGGTTGAACAGCGACGTGGACCACAGGTAGCCGAGCAGGGTGAGGCCGACGCACCAGGCGACCGCGATCCATCCGTCGTTGCCGATCTCGGTGCCGAGGAGCAGGCCGCGCAGGGTCTCGATGGCCGGGGTGAAGGGCTGGTACTCGGCGATGGGCTGGAACCAGCCGGGCATCGTGTCGGCCGGGATGAAGGCGCTGGAGATGAGGGGCAGGAGGATCAGCGGCGTGGCCATGTTGCTGGCCGCCTCGGGGTTCGGGCTGGCCATGCCCATGCCAACCGCGATCCAGGTGAGAGCGAGAGTGAACAGCGTGATCAGCCCGAAGGCCGCCAGCCACTCCAGCACTGTGGCGTCGGTGGACCTGAATCCCATGGCCACGGCGACGGCGCCGACGAGCACCAGGCTGCCGAGCACCTGGAGCACGCTGCCGACGACGTGTCCGATGAGCAGGGACCCGCGGTAGACCGCCATCGTGCGGAAGCGGGCGATGAGACCTTCGGTCATGTCCATGGAGACGGAGATCGCGGCTCCGATCACGGTCGAGCTGACGGTCATCAGCAGCAGGCCCGGAACGAGGTAGGCGATGTAGGCGGAGCGGTCGGCGCCGCCGTCGCCGATGCCCGCGCTCATCACGTCGCCGAAGATGTAGACGAACAACAGCAGCAGCATGATCGGCGTGAGCAGCAGGTTCAGCGTCATGGAGGGGTAGCGGCGCACGTGCAGCAGGTTGCGGCGCAGCATCGTGTGCGAGTCGCGGACGGCGAGGGACAGGGCACTCATCGGACGGTCTCCTTGGACTGGGCGGGGGCGGTGGTGGTGTCGGCGGTGGGGGCGGCGGTGGGTCCGGTGAGGGCGAAGAAGACGTCGTCGAGGTCAGGGGTGTGGACGGTCAGTTCGTCCGCCTCGATACCCGCCGAGTCCAGCCAGTCGAGGAGCAGGCGCAGTTCGCGCTGGCTGCCGTCGCTGGGGATCTGGAGCGACAGCGCCTCGTCGTCGCGGGTGACCTCGCGCAGCGCGGTGGCGGCGGACCGGTAGTCGGCCGGGTCGGTGAAGCGCAGCCGCACGTGGCCGCCCGGAATGAGGCGCTTCAGCTCCTCCGCGCTGCCCTCGGCGGCGATCCGGCCGTCGCTCAGCACCGCGATGCGGTCGGCGAGTTCGTCGGCCTCCTCCAGGTACTGGGTGGTGAGGAAGACGGTGACGCCGCCCGCGACCAGTTCGCGGATGATGTTCCACATGTTGTGGCGGGAGCGGGGGTCGAGCCCCGTGGTGGGCTCGTCGAGGAAGATGATCCGCGGGTCGCCGACCAGTGTCATGGCCAGGTCCAGGCGGCGCTTCATGCCGCCCGAGTAGGTGGAGACGGGCTTCTTCGCGGCGTCGGTCAGATCGAAGCGCTCCAGCAGTCCGGCCGTGGCCCGGCGCCCTTCCCGGTGGGAGAGGTGGTGCAGGTCCGCCATCAGGAGCAGGTTCTCCTCGCCGGTGATCAGCCCGTCGACGGCGGAGAACTGCCCGGTGACACCGATCGCGTCCCGCACGGCCTGCGGATCGGTCGCCAGGTCGTGGCCGCCGACGCGCAGGTCGCCGCCGTCGGCGGAGATGAGGGTGGAGAGGATCTTGACGGCGGTGGTCTTGCCCGCGCCGTTCGGGCCGAGCAGGGAGAAGATGGTGCCCTGCGGCACCTCCAGGTCGATGCCGTCGAGCACGCGCTTGTCGCCGTAGGACTTGCGCAGTCCGGTGGCGGTGATCGCGGGTGCGCTCGCGTCCGCTGCGGTTCGCGGGGGTATCCGGGTGGCGGTCATGCCGCTTTTCCTTTCGGTGGAGGGAATCTGGTGGTCAGGCGCGGCGGATGATGATGTCGCCCGTCGAGGACCGGGCGTAGACCTCGACGGTCTCGTCGGCGTCCTCGGGGCCCGTGGCGGAGCCGAGCGAGTTGCGTACCGCGCCGTACTTGGGGTCCAGGTCGAGCCAGGCTGCGGTGCCTTCGTGGATGCCCACTTCGAGGTCGCCGACGGAGGTGCGCAGGTCGATACGGCCGCGGATGGCGTCGCCGACGCGGATGCCGCCGTTGGAGGCGGCGGCGTCGACCCCGGCGTGGGCGACGCCGACCTCGGTCCGGCCGTTGGCGGACTTGACGCCGACGCTGCTGTACGCGACGCCGACGGTGATGTCGCCGTTGGACGCGTTGGCCTTCAGGGGGCCGGTGACCTCGCCGATCCGGGTCGAGCCGTTGACGTTCTTGACGGTCGCCGCGCCGTCGACGGCGCCGATCTCGACCGGGCCCGCGCCGGTGACGTCGATGTCCCCGGTCGAGCGGGTCAGGCGGATTTCGCCGGTGCCGGTCCTGAGAGCGGTCCCGGCCGCCTCGTCGACCAGGAGGTCGCCGAGCCCGGTCCTGAGCGTGACGTCCCCGAGGCGGCCCTCGCAGTAGATGTGGCCCATGCCCGTGGTGCCCCGGACCTCGGAGCCTGCGGGCAGTTCGATGCTCACCTCGATGGCGCCCGGCTTGTTCCACGGGGTGCGCTTCTTGGGCGTCTTGACCGAGAGGACGCCGCCGGAGCAGGTGACCTCGGTCTCCTGCACGGAGCGCACGTCCTTGTCGTCGGAGCCGTTGCGCGGCAGCACCTCGACGACCGTCTCGGTGCGCTTGCCCGCGGTGACGCGGACGGTGGCGGAATCCAGCTCAAGGGTGGCGACGATCGGTTCGGGGGTTTCGAAAGAAGGCATGGCTGTCCCGTCCTCGTGACTTGGGTGGGTGAACCCGCTGGTGAGGCGGGTGGTGAGGGTGACGTCGGCGGGATCGGTCGGCGATCCCGCCGGTGAAGAGGGGCCGGGCCGGGGGCCCGGTCCGACAGCTTTAGCGGACCCAGCCGGTGAAGCCCCGGCCGCCGCCCGAGTCCTTGCCGCGGCCCGGCGAGCCGCCGACGCGTTCCCCGCCGTCGAGCGCGGTGGACGCGGCCCGCACCAGCCAGGCGTTGACGGACAGGCCCTCCGCCGCCGCCGAGCTCTCGACGCGGGCCTTGAGGTGGGCGGGGAGGCGGAAGTTGATCCGGGCCATGGCGCCGTCGTCGGTGTCGGCGGGCGACGGTGACAACGCGGATGCGGGTGCGGATGCGGCGGGTTCCGCGACCGGCTCCCGTGCCTCCCTGGGCGGCTCGGGGGCGGGCGGTGCCGTCACCACGAACTCCGGGTCGAGTCCGCGCAGCCGTACGTCGACCGAGCCAGGGGCCAGCTCCTGCGTGACCTCGCCCATGGCTGCGGACAGCGCGTTGAGGAGGGTCAGGCGGGTGGCGGATTCCAGCGGCGCGGTGAGCCGTTCGGCGAGGGCGCGGGCTTCGTCGCCACCGGTCTCCGCGGCGACGGCCAGCTCCTGCCGAAGGTTTTCGACGTAGGGCGTGAGGTCCATAGCGCCACTATGGCACATCGATGGCGCCATTGCGAGCCATCTTGGCCCCTTTTTGGCGCACAGGGCTCTGACCTGCTGTTTCCCTCGCAGGTTGGTGTGCGGTGGTGCCGCGTCGGGGGTGGAATGGCTCTCGGGGGTGCCGTGCTGGCGCCACGGTGGCGCCACGTGGCGGCGCCGCTTGGTGCCATCACGCGGCCACCCCCGTCAGTCCCGTTCCCCCTCAGCCAGCAGGGGGAAGTCGCTCGGCAGCAGAAGAAGCGCCAGCACCGCCAGCGCGGCAGCGCAGGCCGCCGCGATGTGGACATGGCCGACGGCCGCGGCGACCGCCTCCCGGACATACCGCGCCGCACCCTCGCCGAGCGCGCCGTCGAGGCCCCCGCCCAGCGCGTGGGACATCTCGTCGAGCCGCCGCGGCACCTCGCCAGGCGCGTCAGCGAGCCGCGAGGTGAGCGTCGCGTTGGCGACGGCGCCGAACAGCGCGGCGCCCACGCTCTGGCCGAGCTGCCGGTGGAAGAGGACGGAGGCCGTCGCCGTGCCCCGCTCCCGCCACGGCACGGACGACTGGACGCCGACGATCAGCGGCAACTGGAAGAGCCCCAGCGCCGCGCCGAGCGCGAGCATCAGCGCCGCCGGATGCCACGGCTCGCCGGGGAACGGCAGCAGCGGGAACGCCGCCAGCACCGCGCACGCCAGCGTCATGCCCGTCATGGCGCACCGCCGGAACCCCACGCGCCGGTACACGTGCTGGCTCAGCGCCGCCGATACCGGCCAGCTCAGCGTCATCACGGAGAGCACGAACCCGGCCGCGACGGGGCCGAGTCCCAGCACGGACTGCGCGTAGGTCGGCACGAAGACGGTCGGCGCGACCATCAGCAGGCCGAGCGCGGCCAGGCCCAGGTTGACCGGCGCGATGGTGCGGCGGCGCCACACCCAGCCGGGGATGACGGGGTCCGCGGCGCGCCGCTCGATCCACACGGTGAGCGCCACGAGCGCGGCGACCCCCGCGAACAGCAGCAGGCTCGGCGCCGAGAGCCAAGGCCAGGCGACCCCGCCCTGCACCAGGGCCGTCAGCAGAAGGCCCCCGCACAGGAAGACGGAGAGCGCGCCCGGCCAGTCGACGCGCACGGGCCCTCTCCGTACGGCGCGGCCCGCCTCCGAGAAGTGCCGGGCCAGCAGCCACAGCGCGACGGCGCCGACGGGCAGATTGAGCAGGAAGATCCAGCGCCAGTCCGCGTACCCGGCGAGGGTGCCGCCCAGCGCCGGGCCCGCCACGGCCGACACCGCCCACACCGTGGACAGTGCGGCCTGGATGCGGGGGCGTTCCTTGAGGGGGTAGAGGTCGCCCGCGACGGTCTGCACCGTGCCCTGTATCGCGCCGCCGCCGAGCCCCTGGACGATGCGGAAGGCGACCAGGCTGGCCATGTCCCAGGCGCCCGCGCACAGCGCCGAGCCGAGGAGGAAGAGGGCGATGCCGCTCAGCAGCACGGGCTTGCGGCCGAAGGTGTCGGAGAGCTTGCCGTAGACGGGGATGGTGACCGTCAGGGCGAGGAAGTAGCCGGAGAAGAGCCAGGAGAAGTAGGAGAAGCCGCCGAGGTCGCCGACGATCTGGGGGACGGCGGTGGAGACGATGGTGCCGTCGAGCGCGGCCAGCGCCATGGCCATCATCAGCGCGGCGACGACGCGTTTGCGGCGTCGCGCCGGGGGAGCGGGGGCCGCTTCCGGAGGGGGCGAGGGCGTCTCCGGTGCGGGCGGGTGAGCCTCCGTCATGCGCCGCCTCCCCCAAGTCGTTGCCCGGGACACCTTCTCATGGGCCCGGGGCGGTGAGGAGGGCGCGATCCGGCGCGGGGAAGCACGGTGCGGGGGCGGCGAGGGGCGGTGCGGTGAGGGGCCCGGTCACGTGGTGCGGAGCCCGTGCCTCAGCGCGGCGGCGTCTCCCTCAGCGCGGCGTCGTACCCGCGAGGACGCGCGCCTCCGTCTCCTCGTACTCCCGCCACTGCCGCTCCCGCGCACCGCGCCCGCTCAGGATCGTGCCCGCCCAGCCGAGCAGGAAGCCCACCGGGATGGTGATCAGCCCCGTGGTGGTGAGGGGGAAGACGGCGAAGTCCCGTTCGGGCAGCAGCGCCTGCGGGCTGCCGGAGAAGATCCGGGAGAAGACCAGTACAGCGGCCACGCTCAGCGTGCCGCCGATCAGCGTGCACAGCAGCCCGGCACGCGTGAAGCGGCGCCAGAAGAGGCTGAGGACCAGCGCGGGCGCGATCGCTGAGGCGCCCGTGCAGAAGGAGAGGGTGATCAGGGACTGGAGCCCCCGGTCCTGGACGAGGACGGCGAGCGCGATGGCGGGCAGCCCGACGGCGAACCCGGCCAGCCGCGCGGTGAGCATCTCCCCGCGCACGGTGGCCTTTCCGCCGCGCAGCGCCTCGGCGTACAGGTCGTGCGCCAGGGAGTTGCCGCAGGCCAGGATCATGCCCGCGACGGAGGAGAGCAGGGTCAGGAAGACCGCGGTGGCCACGGCGGCGAAGACGAACGTGGAGAAGGCGGAGGTGCCCGCGACGATCGCCTGGCCGAGCTGGATGAAGGCGGTGCTGCCCTGCGGCCCGCCCGCCTCGATGATCCGGTGCCCGAGCAGCGCGGAGGCACCGGCGCCGATGACGAGGATGAGCAGCACGAAGACGGACGTGGTCGTCACCGCCCAGGACATGGCGCGGCGGATGGCGGGCGCGTCCTGGGCCGTGTTCATGCGCATGGTCACGTGCGGCAGGCAGGCGGCGCCGAGTACGACCGTCAACTGGCTGCTGACCATGTCCAGGTCGCGCAGGCTGCCCGCCTCGACCTGGAGGAGCCCCGCGCGCAGATACGCGTCCCCCGCGCCGCTCCCGTCGCGGGCCAGGGACAGCAGCTGGGACGGGTTCCAGCCGACGCGCTCCAGCACGAGGAGCGCGAGCAGCACGGCCGCGCCCATCAGCACCACGATCTTGATGATGTGGATGAGAGCCGTGCCCTTCATGCCGCCGATGGACGCGTAGCCGATCATCAGGATGCCGAGGGTGACGATGGTGCCCGTACGGACGGAGGAGCCCTCGAACCCGAGGACGAGGGTGACGAGATGGCCCGCGCCGACGAGCTGGAAGACCATCATCGGCAGCAGCGCGACGAGGGTGACGGTGCAGGCGGCGACCCGTACCGTCCTGCTCCGGGCGCGGCGGGTGAGCGCGTCGGCCATGGTGAAGCGGCCCGCGTTGCGCAGGGGTTCGGCGAGCAGGAACATCAGCAGCAGGAGCGACAGCGCGGTGCTGAGCGCCAGCGCCATGCCGTCGAAGCCCGTGAGGGCGATGATGCCGACGGTGGACAGGACGGTGGCCGCCGAGATGTAGTCGCCCGCGATGGCCAGCCCGTTGCGTACGGGTGCGAGGGTGCGGTAGCCGGTGTAGAACTCGTCCAGGTCGTCGCGTTCCGCGCTGGTCATGATGCACAGCAGCAGCGTGACGCTGACGACCGCCGCGAAGATCGCGAACGAGAGCGACTGGGACGGCGCGTCGAGGGTGTTCACGGGGCCCGCCGCTCCGCGTCGGCGACGCGCACCCGGCGCGCTATCGGGTCGACGGTGGCGCGCGCCAAGTGCTCGTAGCCGACGATCGCCAGCAGCGTGACCGGGATCTGGAGGAGGCCGAGGACGATGCCGAGGTTGAAGGACGTGCCCACGATCCTCGCCTCCAGCACACCGGGTGCGAAGGCGGCCAGGCACAGGAAGGCCACGTAGTAGCCGAGCGCCGTCAGGGTCATGCTGCGGCGCAGCCAGCGGTAGGCGCCGCGCAGCCTGCGCAGCTCGTCCCCGGCGCCGGGCGGCTCCTCGGGCGGGGACGACGGGTAGGGCGGCGCGGGCGGATAGGCCGGGGGAGCGGGGACGTATCCGGACCGCGCCGGGTGCCCGGGATAGGCGGGGTCCGGGTGTGCGGGCCGCGCGGGGTCGTGCGGTTCGTACGGGTCGTGCTGCTCGTACGGAGGGAACGACATGCCGGGTCCTCCCTTGCACGGCGCCGGGCGCCCGAGGGTGAGCGCACGTTACTGGCGAGTGAGCTTCGCGTGGAAGGGGCGGGCGCGAAACTGTCACGCGGCGCACAAAAGCTACGGACAGTAGTGGTTGCCGTGTAAACGAAGCACTCGCTTTCCCTCCACGACCCGTAGGGGACGCACCCTTGGGTTTCCCGTAGACGGGTTCGTCCTGCCGCACGACGAGTCGACCATGTCCCCTTCCCTAGCCTCGTCGCTACGGGCCACCGCACGCGACGGGTGGGGACAACCCCCCGTCGGAGAGGCGGAGAAACCCCATCGCGCCGGGCCCGCCCTTCCAGGAGGCTCGGAGAGGCTCAGGAGATTCAAGGGCGCGCATCCGCCCGCGAAGGGCGCGGGGGAACCGACCGAGGGGGACTCGCAGTGACAACGGCTGTAGCGATCAGAACCGAGGGCGACGGGTTACGGACCGCCGCCGGCCCCCGCTGGAGGACGCGATGAGCGTCCTCAAGACCTCGCTGCGCAGCTTCGTCGCGCACAAGGGCCGGATGGCGCTCAGCGCCGTCGCCGTGCTGCTGTCGGTCGCCTTCGTCTGCGGGACGCTGGTGTTCACCGACACCATGAACACCACCTTCGACAAGCTCTTCGCCTCCTCCAGCTCCGATGTGACCGTCCTCCCCAAGGACGCGGCCCCCGGTGACCAGGCCCCCGCCAGCGGCAGGCCCGAGACGCTGCCCGCCTCCGCCGTCGAGAAGGCGCGCGGGGCCCAGGGCGTGAGGACTGCGCAGGGGACCGTCGCCAGCACGGGCGTCACCGTCGTCGACGCCGACAACGAGAACCTCGGCTCCACGACCGGCGCCCCCACCATCGCGAGCAGCTGGGACACCGACGACCGCCGCACCATGGACATCACCTCGGGCCACGCGCCGCGCGGCCCCACCGAGGTGATGCTCGACGCGGACACGGCGGAGAAGCACAAGCTGGGCGTCGGCGACGAGATCCGCACCCTCGCCGCCACCGGAGAGCTGACCTCCCGCATCTCCGGCATCGCCGCCTTCGAGGTCACCAACCCGGGCGCCACCATCGTCTTCTTCGACACCGCCACGGCCCAGCGCGAACTGCTCGGCAAGGAGGACGCGTTCACCAGCGTCGCCGTCACGGCGGACAGCGGCGTCACGGGCGAACTGCTCAAGAAGAACGTCGCGGACGCGCTGGGCGAGAAGAGCTACAGCTACCAGACCAAGAAGGAGGCCGCCGACGAGGGGCGCGAGGACATCGCCGGGTTCCTCGACGTCATGAAGTACGCGCTGCTCGGCTTCGCCGGGATCGCCCTCCTGGTCGGCGTCTTCCTCATCGTCAACACCTTCTCCATGCTCGTCGCGCAGCGCACCCGCGAGATCGGCCTGCTGCGTGCGATCGGCTCCAGCCGCCGGCAGGTCAACCGCTCGGTGCTCATCGAGGCGCTGCTGCTCGGCACCCTCGGCTCCGTGCTGGGCGTGGGCGCGGGCGTCGGGATCGCCGTCGGGCTCATGGAGCTGATGAGCCTGCTCGGCATCAACCTCAGCACCTCGGAGCTGACGGTCTCCTGGACGACGCCGGTCGTCGGGCTCGTGCTCGGCGTCATCGTCACGGTGCTGGCCGCCTACCTCCCCGCGCGACGCGCGGGCCGCATCTCCCCGATGGCCGCGCTGCGCGACGCGGGCACACCCGCCGACGGCAGGGCAGGGCGGGTACGGGCCGTGCTCGGGCTGCTGCTCAGCGCCGGGGGCGGCGCCTGCCTGTACGCGGCGGCCCAGGCGGACGCGGCAGGGCAGGGCTCCCTCTACCTGGGCGGCGGCGTGGTGCTCACGCTCGTCGGGTTCATCGTGGTCGGCCCGGTGCTGGCGGGGCTGTTCGTGCGGGTGCTGGGCGTCGTGGTGCTGCGGCCCTTCGGCCGGGTCGGGCGCCTCGCCGAGCGCAACGCGCTGCGCAACCCGCGCCGCACGGGCGCGACAGCCGCCGCCCTCATGATCGGGCTCGCGCTCGTCGCCTCGCTCTCCGTCGTCGGCTCCTCGATGGTGGCCTCGGCTTCGGACGAGCTGGACAAGTCCGTCGGCACCGACTTCATCGTCCAGGCCGAGAACGGGATACAGCCGATCCTGCCCGCCGTGACGAAGCGGGTGGAGGACGCGGACACGCTGGCCAACGTCACCTCGTACAAGGCCGTCGAGGTGGAGATCACCCCGCCCGGCGGCAAACCCGGCGGCAAGAAGGAGAGGGAGGTGCTCTCGGCGGCCGAGCCCTCGTACATGAAGGACCTGCACCGGGAGACGACGGCGGGCGAACTCTCCGCCGCCTACGGCAAGGACGCCATGTCCGTCGGGGAGGAGTACGCGAAGGAGCACGGCGTCAAGGTCGGCGACACCCTGACCGTCGACTTCGCCGCCGGCCGCACCGCCGAGCTGAAGGTCGCCGCGATCACCTCCGACGACAGCGCGCTCGACCAGGGCGCGATGTACGCGAACATCACCACCGTCGCCCGCTACGTCGCCCCGGACAGGATGCCGCTGGACCAGATGATGTTCGGCACGGCAAGGGAGGGCCAGGACCGGGCCGCGTACAAGGAGCTGAAGGCCGCGCTGGAGCCGTACCCGCAGTACGTGGTGCGCGACCAGGCCGACTACAAGAAGACCCTGGAGAACCAGATCGGCCAGTTGCTCAACATGGTCTACGGGCTGCTGGCGCTCGCCATCATCGTCGCCATCCTCGGCGTCGTGAACACGCTCGCCCTCTCCGTCGTCGAACGCACCCGCGAGATCGGCCTGATGCGCGCCATCGGCCTCTCCCGGCGGCAGTTGCGGCGCATGGTGCGTCTCGAATCGGTCGTCATCGCGCTCTTCGGCGCGCTGCTCGGCCTCGGCCTGGGCATGTGCTGGGGCGCCACGGCCCAGCAGCTCCTGGCACTCGAGGGCCTGGGCGTGCTGGAGGTCCCGTGGACGACGATCGGCACGGTCTTCGTGGGCTCGGCGCTGGTGGGGCTCGTGGCCGCGCTGGTACCGGCGTTCAGGGCGGGACGGATGAACGTGCTGAACGCGATCGCCACGGAGTGACCCCCTCCGGCCGGTGCGGGGGCACGGGCCGGTGCGGGGGTACGGGAGGGCAGCCGCGTCCACGGGGGTGGCGCGGCTGCCCTCCGCCGCGCGTGACTTCCCGTGACGTCCCTGGCCACGGCCCTCTGGACAGGCATCCGGAACGCCGTGTTCACTCGCTCGGGCAGCAGGCCACCCGCGCACAGGGGGAGCCGGCCGTCACGGAAGCAGAAGCGGGAGCAGAAGCAGAAGCGAAGCGGAAGCCCGGCCGAAAGGAAGCGGAAGCGCGTGTTCACGTCCAGGCCCACCCTGCAAGGCACCCACGGCATGGCCTCCTCCACCCACTGGCTGGCCTCGGCCTGCGCCATGGCCGTACTGGAGGACGACGGCAACGCCTTCGACGCCGCCGTCGCCGCGGGCTTCGTGCTCCAGGTCGTGGAACCCCACCTCAACGGCCCTGCCGGGGAAGTCCCCCTCGTCTTCGCCGCCGCTGGCGAGGCCCCACGAGTGCTGTGCGGCCAGGGCCCGGCGCCCGAGGGCGCGGACATCGCCCACTTCACAGGGCTCGGCCTGGACCTCGTCCCCGGCACGGGACCGCTGGCCGCCGCCGTGCCCGGCGCCTTCGACGCCTGGCTGCTGCTTCTGCGCGACTACGGCACCAAACCCCTCGCCGACGTCCTCTCCCACGCCCTCGGCTACGCCGAGCACGGCCACCCGGCCGTCGAGCGGATCGGCGCGACGGTCGCGACCGTAAGGGAACTGTTCGAGACCGAGTGGACGACCTCCGCCGACGTCTACCTCCCGCACGGGCGCCCCCCGGCCCCCGGCGAACGCCTGCGCAACCCGGCCCTCGCGCAGACCTGGCGGCGCCTGCTGCGCGAGGCCGAGGCGGCGGGCCCGGGCCGCGAGACGCAGATCGACGCCGCCCGCCGCTGCTGGCGCGAGGGCTTCATAGCCGAGGCCGTCGCCGACTTCGCCGCACGCCCCGCCATGGACACCTCGGGCGAACGCCACGCGGGCGTCCTCACCGGGGACGACCTGGCCCGCTACGAGGCGACGTACGAGGAGCCCGTCCGCCACGACTGGAACGGCTGGACCGTGTGCAAGGCGGGCCCCTGGAGCCAAGGCCCCGCCTTCCTCCAGCAGCTCGCCCTCCTCCCCGACGGGCTCGGCCCCGAGACGTACGGGACACCCGAGTACGTGCACACCCTCGTCGAGGGCGCGAAGCTGGCCATGGCCGACAGGGAAGCCTGGTACGGGGACGCGCCCGGCGCCGACGTACCGCTCAAGACGCTGCTGTCCACGCCGTACAACGCGGAACGGCGCGCGCTCGTCGGCCCTGACGCGTCCTGGGAGCTGCGGCCCGGCAGCCCCGACGGGCGCGCGCCGCGGCTGGCCGCCTACGTGCGCGCGCAGCAGGACGGCTGGTCGCCCGAGGCGCTGGCCGGCGCCGGGCCGCTGCCGGGCGCGGGCGAGCCGACCGTCGCGAAGGACGGCGCCACCCGGGGCGACACCTGCCACCTCGACGTGGTGGACAGGTGGGGCAACCTCGTCGCCGCGACCCCCAGCGGCGGCTGGCTCCAGGCCAACCCCGTGATCCCCGCGCTCGGCTTCCCCCTGGGCACCCGCCTCCAGATGACGTGGCTGGAGCCGGGCCTCCCCAACTCCCTCAGCCCCGGCCGCCGCCCCCGCACCACCCTCACGCCCTCCCTCGCGCTGCGCGACGGCGAGCCGGTGATGGCGTTCGGCACCCCCGGCGGGGACCAGCAGGACCAGTGGAGCCTGCACTTCTTCCTCGCGGTGGCGCTGCGCGAGCGGGTACGGGGCGGGCTGGACCTCCAGGGCGCGATCGACGCGCCCAACTGGCACACCGAGGCGTTCCCCGGCTCCTTCTACCCCCGGCTGCATGTGCCGGGCAGCGTGACCGTCGAGTCCCGGATCGGCGCGGAGACCATCGCGTCCCTGCGACGGAGGGGGCACGACGTGACGGTCGGCGATCCCTGGTCGGAGGGCCGCCTCTGCGCCGTCGCCCGCGACCCCGGCACGGGCTTCCTCTCCGCCGCGGCCAACCCCCGAGGCGCCCAGGGCTACGCGGCGGGCCGCTGACGCCTTCGCGGCGGGCGGGCGCGGGCGGGGCTGAGCCTTGCCCGCCGCGACGCCGAGCCGCCCCACGGCGCGTCCTGGCGGTGCCGAACCGTCCTGTGCGGCGGGGAGGCGCGGGACCCATGCCGGGGGGGCCGGTGACCTCGCGCCCCGCCGAGGCGGGGCGAGCGCTGCTGGCGGGCCCACCCCTGTTCTGCCCGCAACCCCTGTTCCGCCGCGACGGCGAGCCGCCCCACGGCGTGTCCCGGCGGTGCCGAACCGTCCCGCGTGGCGGGGGAGGGGCCGGCGGTGCGGCCAGGCCCACCCCTGTTCCGCCGCGACGG
>NZ_BAAGSO010000125.1:0-1845 GCF_054782395.1 Streptomyces daliensis
CTTCAACGGCACCCTCACCACAGCAGCCATCGTCATATGGCTCCGCGACACCGTCCAAGAGCCATCAGAAACGGCCTAGCCCTCGCGCTTCGCACAGCAGGGGCCCCTTTCCCGCTTCGCGGGGGAGGGGCCCCTTCGTGCTGCCGGGGACCGGGTTGACGAGCCGGGGGCGGGAAACTAGTTTCTTCTCAGGAAAGTAGTTTCGGTGGAGCACGCAGCATCTTGTGGAGGTACTCATGCCATCCGTTCCCGACGGTTCCTTCCCCTCGGCGGACGAAGCCGCCCGCTCGCTGGCGGACATCGAACAGCGCCGCGATCAGATGCGCGGGTCGGCCACCGAAGCACGGTGGGTGTACGTGCTGTCCGGCGTCGTGTTCTTCGCGCTCTTCGCGTCTCCCGACTTCCTCGGAGAGGCGGCCGTGGCCTGGATCTCGCCGGCTCTCGGGGTGTTCGGCCTCGGCTACGTCGCACTGCTCAACACCCGCCGTGGCTCGGCCCTGCTGGGCAGGCCCGTCCGCCCGCGCAGGCAGGAGATCCCCTGGCGGCCCCGCCTCTACCTGCTGCTCGCGGTGGCCGTCGTGCTCCTGGCCGGCCTCGCACTCCGGCTCCTGCAACCGGACTGGCACCTCGCTTTCCCGTACTGGCGGACCGTGATCGGCGCGGTGGCCGGCGCCTCGCTGGCGATCTTCGGTCCCGCCTGGCAGCGGGCGCTGCTGTCGGGAGCCGCGCCCGGTGGCCGTACGGGGAAGAGCGCCGTCAATGGCGCACGCTGACTTCGACCCGGTCCTCCTCGACCCCACCCGGCTGTCGATCGTGTCGCTGCTCGCGGGGGCCGAGTGGGCCGAGTTCGGGTGGGTGAGGGAGTCGGCGGGGCTGTCGCCCTCCGCTCTGTCCAAGCAGATCAGCACGCTGGAGGGGCACGGTTACGTCGAGGTGCGCAAGGGGTACGTCGGCAAGCGGCCCCGCACCTGGGTGCAGCTCAGCGACGGCGGGCGGGCGGCGCTGGAGGCGCACGCGGCGGCGTTGCAGCAGATCGTCGAGAGGTCGCGGCGTGCGGCCGACGGGAGCGGGAGCGGGAGCGGGAGCGAGGGTGAGGTCAGCGTGCGGGAATGAGGGCGTCCACGGGGGGCGGGGTCGACGTCCGGTGAGTGGGCGACGGCCCCGCCCCGACCCCGACCCCGGCCGTGTGCGACCGCGAGCGGCGCCCCGTGCGCCGCGTCGGGCCGGGTGCTCCGTGTGAACTCCTGGGAAAATTCGTGCCGTTGGCGTTGACAGGTCATCTACGCGCGTCACCATGGATGCCATGAGATTCCCCCCACGAATCGCACGCATCAGTGCCCTCAGCGCCCTCGCCGCCGCCCTCCTCGTCGGCGGGCCCGCCGTCGCCGGGGCCGCCACCGCCGAGCAGGCGCCCGCGCCCGCCAGGATCTCCGCGCCCGCCGCCTCCGGCGTCTCCGCCGCCGACGTCGGCAGCATCTGCTACAACGAGCTGCCCGCCGAGGCCCACGAGACGCTCGACCTCATCGAGCAGGGCGGCCCCTACCCGTACCCGCAGGACGGCACCGTCTTCCAGAACCGCGAGGGCATCCTCCCGGACCAGAGTGACGGCTACTACCACGAGTACACCGTCGAGACGCCGGGCTCCGACGACCGCGGAGCCCGGCGCATCGTGACCGGTGAGAAGGAGCAGGAGGACTACTACACCGCCGACCACTACGAGTCGTTCGACCTGGTGGACCACGGCTGCTGAGCCCTCACGTCCCGCACACCCACCCCCCACACCCACCCCCCACACCCCTCATGCCCCGGTGGGCGCCCCCGGCCAGGTGAGCGTGGCCACGGCGC
>NZ_BAAGSO010000125.1:1904-14534 GCF_054782395.1 Streptomyces daliensis
AGGGACCTGCCGCTCTCGGTGACGGAGAAGGCGCGGGCGCCGTCCGTCGCGTTGAGCACCACCGCGGCCCGTGAGCCGTCCGGGTTCTCGAAGGCGACGTTCTGCACCCCGCCGGGCCCCTCGGTCGTGGAGCCGATGCGGTGGGCGCCGCGGTCGACGAACCGGGACAGATGGCCCAGCGTGTAGAACTCGGCGTTCTTCGCGACGTTCCCGCCGTCGATCTCCACGACGCCGTTGCAGCGGGTGCCGCAGTTGCCGAAGTGGGGCCCGCCCCTCCCGTCGAGGGCCAGGTTCCACAGCACGACGGTCTCCGCGCCCGCGCGCATGCTCCGGATCACCAGGTTCTCCGTCTGCCACTTGAGGCTGTCGGCGAAGGTCCTCGACGCGTCGTCGCTGTCGGTGCCCGAGCACTCGGTGAAGAAGACCCGCGCGCCCGTGTCCCGCACCTGCCGCTGTGCCTCGGGCTGCCCGCCGTAGCAGTGGAAGGCGGCGCCCTGGACGCGCTCGATGTCCGACGTCTCCGCCAGGACGTCGAGCGGATAGTCGGGCCGGTCCCAGTTGTGGTCGTAGGCGAAGAGATGGGTGCCGCGGCCAGCCGCCGTCAGCTTCCCGTCGAGGACGCGGAAGAAGTCCGCCTGCTCGGCCGCCGACATGCCCATCGACGGATACGTCGTCTCGAACAGGGGCTCGTTCGCGACGGTCAGATCCTCCAGCGGTACGCCCGCCTCGCCGTACGCCTGGATCGCCTTGACGAGGTAGTCGGCGTAGTCGCCGTAGTGCTCGGGCTTCAGCCTGCCGCCCTCCAGCTTTCCGCCGTCCTTCATCCACGCGGGCGCCGACCAGGGCGAACCCATGAACCGGATGCCGGGGTTGAGGGAGCGGGCCTGGCGCAGCAGGGGCAGGATCTCCTTCTCGTCGCGGGCGATGGAGAAGGCGCCGCGCCGGTCCTCGTAGGAGTAGTAGGGCAGCTCGGCGACGAAGTCGCTGCCGCCCAGGGGCTGGCGCAGATAGTCGAGGCCGATGCCCTCGCCGTCCTCGGTGAAGAGGTCGGCCATGAGCTGGTCGCGCTCGCCCTGCGGCAGCCCCGTCAGCAGCCGCGCCGAGGCTTCCGTGACGGACGCGCCCGCGCCGGTGAACCGCTGCTCGCGCACGCGTGAGTCCACGGAGATGTCGGTCTGCTGCGGCGTGCCGTCGAAGGCCAGATCGGCTTCCCTGGCCAGCCGCTTGCCGCCGCCCGGGGTGGTGACCCACACCTGGGCGCTCGTCGCGGCCGACGGCCTCGCGCCGTCCGCCTGTGCCTGTGTCTGTGCCTGCGCGGCCAGGACGCCTCCTCCCGCCGTGAGTGCCAGCACACACGTCAGCGCGACGGTTCTCCGTTGCTTCCGTCTGCCCTGTCTCTCCTGGCTCCCTTGCGCCTTCCCTTGCGTCCTTCTCATGATGCGGCTCCTTCATGTGGGGGATGGAGCTTCTCGGGATGGAGCTGCCGCCCTCCGGGCGGACGAAAAGGGGGAGATCCCGCCGCGACGGCGTCCCTTCCGCCGCGACGGGACGCACCTCACGCCGCGCGCCGCGCCCTCCTGCGGTGCTCGCGGACGTGGTCGGCGTAGCGGCGCCCGCTGCCCTTGACGGTGCGCCGCTGCGTCGCGTAGTCGACGTGGACGAGGCCGAAGCGCTTGTCGTAGCCGTAGGCCCACTCGAAGTTGTCCAGCAGGGACCAGGCGAAGTAGCCCGCGAGCGGGGCGCCCTGGGCGACCGCGTCCGCGCAGGCGGCGAGGTGCTGGTCCAGGTAGCGGGCGCGCTCGGGGTCGTCGATCTGCCCGTCGGGGCCGACGGTGTCGGGGTAGGCGGCGCCGTTCTCGGTGACGTAGAGGCAGCGGGCGCCGTAGTCCTCGGTCATGCGCAGCAGCGTCTCGGTCAGCCCGCGCGGGTGGACCTCCCAGCCCATGCCCGTGTGGTGGGACTCGGGCAGCGGGACCTGGCGGGCGCGGGGGAGGGGCCCCGTGGGGTCGTCGGCGACGACGTTGCGGAAGTAGTAGTTCAGGCCCAGCCAGTCCAGCGGCGCCGCGATGGTCTCCAGGTCGCCGGGGCGCTCGGGCAGGTCCACGCCGTACAGGTCGAGCATGTCCTGCGGGTAGCCGCGCCCGTGCACCGGGTCCATCCACCAGCGGTTGGTGTGCCCGTCGGAGCGGCGTGCGGCAGCCACGTCGGCCTCGTCGTCGCTCGCGGGCTCGCAGTGGGTGAGGTTGTTGACGAGGCCGACGCGTGCCCCGGGAACGGCGGCGCGCAGCGCGGCCGTCGCCAGCCCGTGCCCCAGGTGCAGGTGGTACGAGGCGCGCACGGCCGCCGTCAGATCGGTCAGGCCAGGGGCCATCAGGCCCTCCAGGTGGCCGATCCAGGCGGAGCACAGCGGTTCGTTGAGCGTCGCCCAGTCCTTGACGCGGTCGCCGAGGCGTTCGGCGACGACGGACGCGTAGGCGGCGAAGTGCTCGGCGGTCTCGCGCTCCGGCCAGCCGCCCCGGTCCTGGAGGGCCTGCGGCAGGTCCCAGTGGTAGAGGGTGGGGAAGGGCGTGATGCCCGCTTCGAGGAGGGCGTCGGTGAGGCGGTCGTAGAAGGCGAGGCCGCGCTCGTTCACGGGCCCGTCGCCTCCGGGTACGACGCGCGGCCAGGCGATCGAGAAGCGGTAGGAGTCGACGCCCAGCTCCCGCATCAGGGCGATGTCCTCGCGCCAGCGGTGGTAGTGGTCGCAGGCCACGTCGCCGGTGTCGCCGCCCGCGACCTTGCCTGGGGTGCGGGAGAAGGTGTCCCAGATGGAGGGTGAGCGGCCGTCCTCCGCCGCCGCGCCCTCGATCTGGTACGCGGCGGTGGCCACGCCCCAGCGGAAGTCCGCGGGGAGCGCGCTCAAGTTGGACGGGGCGGGCCGGGCGGACGGGGCGGGCGGGACGGAGGCGGAGGGGTCGGACACGGAGTTCCTTTCCGTACGGGTCACTTGACGGCCCCGGCGGTGAGACCGGCGACGAGATAGCGCTGGAGCAGCAGGAACCCGGCGACGACGGGCACGCTGGCCACGAGCGAGGCGGCCATGACCTGGTTCCAGTAGACCTGCGTCTGGGTGGCGTAGCCCTGGAGGCCGATGGCGAGGGTGCGGGTCGTGTCGTTCGTCATCACCGAGGCGAACAGCACCTCGCCCCAGGCGGTCATGAAGGAGTACACGGCGACGGCGACGATCCCCGGCACGGCGGCCGGGACGACGACGCGGAAGAGCGCGCCGACCGGACCGCAGCCGTCCACGAGGGCCGCCTCGTCGAGGTCGCGCGGGATGGAGTCGAAGTAGCCGATCAGCATCCACACGGAGAACGGCAGCGTGAAGGTGAGGTAGGTGAGGATGAGCGCGCCGCGCGAGCCGTAGAGCGCGATGCCCGTGGCGTTCCCGAGGTTGACGAAGATCAGGAACAGGGGCAGCAGGAAGAGGATGCCGGGGAACATCTGCGTGGACAGGATGGTCACGGTGAAGACCCGCTTGCCCCGGAAGCGGTAGCGGCTGACGGCGTAGGCGGCGAACGTCGCGATGACGACCGAGCACAGGGTGGCCGCGCCCGCCACGATGAGGGAGTTCAGGAAGTAGCGGGCGAGCGGGACGGTGTCCCAGATGTCGATGTACGGGCGCAGCGTGAGCCCGCTCGGTATCCACCGGAAGGCGCCGGAGACGTCCTCCAGGGGCTTGAGGGAGCTGCTGACCATCACATAGACGGGCGTGACCGCGAAGACCGTGAGCAGCGTCAGCACGATCCGCCGGGTCCACACGAAGGCGGCCGGGGGCGCGGTGGGCGACGGGTGACCCGCTTTCGCCGTGCCCGTGGAGAGCCTAGGCATCCTGTTTCCTTCCCCGGCCGCCGCGGTTCGTGACCAGCAGATACGCGGCCGTCACCACGAGCAGGAACAGCAGCAGCAGGACGGACATGGCCGAGCCGTAGCCGAAGTCCCAGGTGGCGAAGGACGACTGGTAGATGTGGACCGAGATGAGGTCGGCCGCCTCTGGCGCCGACTTGCCGAAGAGGATGTAGGGCACGTTGAAGTCGTTGAAGGTCCACAGGAAGAGGACCAGGACGAGGACCTGGTTGACGGGCTGGAGCGACGGAAGGGTGATCCGGCGGATCTGCTGCCAGACCCCGGCCCCGTCGAGCTGGGCCGCCTCGTACAGGTCGCGCGGGATGTTCTGGAGCGCGGCCGTCAGGATCAGGAAAGCGAACGGCCAGGTCCGCCACACGGAGACCACGACGAGCGCGGTGAAGCTGTTGTCCCCGATCAGCCAGAACGACGGCGAGTCCGTCACCCCGAGCTGGTCGTGGAGGACGTGGTTCACCAGGCCGTTGTCCCGCTGGAGCATGAAGGACCAGGTGATGACGGCGGTGTAGATCGGCAGCGCGTACGGCGTCAGGAACACGGCGCGCAGCACCCCGCGCCCCCGGAAGCCGTCCTGCGTCAGGATCGCCGCCGTCACCCCCAGCAGCCAGGCGAGGCCCACGGCGAGCACCGTGAACGCGCAGGTGACGGCGAAGGAGTGCAGCAGGGCCTGGCCGACGGGCGCGTCGACGTCGACGGCGACGCGGAAGTTGTCGAGGCCCGCCCAGGGGGCCGCGCCCCAGTCGCGGATGTACTGCTGGCTCAGGTCGCGGAAGCTCATCAGCACGCCGACGGCCATCGGCGCCAGGTGAATGAGGATCTCCAGCAGGAGCGCGGGCAGGAGCAGCAGATAGGGCAGCCCTGCCCGGCGCACGCGGTCGGGCAGCAGGTGCCTGCGCCGGGTGCGGCGGGTGCGCCGGGAGGGCCTGCCGCCTGTGGGGGGTGGCGTGTCAGGGGGTGTACGGGGAGGGCTGAGCGCGGTCATCGGCTGCGCTTCCTCACTTCTTCATCTGCTGCTGGGCCTTGGTCAGCCGCTCCTGTACGGAGCCGGTGGTGACCTTCCGCCCGGCCGCCGCGTCGGCGAACAGCTCCTTGATGGCGGTGCCGACGAGCGTCTCGAACTTGGACTCGTCGGCGACCTGGGGGAGGGGCGCGGAGGAGGAGGCCAGCGTCTCGCGCAGCACCTTGAGGTCGGGGGTGCTGAAGGCCGGGTCGTCCTGGGCCGCCTCGACGGGCGGGACGGCGCCGTAGGTGGCGTTGAGCTTGCGCTGCTCCTCGTCCGAGGTCATGAACTTCACGAACTTCATGGCGCCGTCGATGTTGTCGGTGTTCTTGAAGACGGCCAGGTTGATCCCGGCGACCATCGAGTTGACGGCGCGCTCCCCGGTGGCTCCCTCGGCCTGTACGGGGATGGGCGCGACGCCGTACTCGTCGGACTTCATCCCGTGGGACTTGAGCGAGGTGGCGGCTGCCTGCCACATCAGCATGGCGGCCTTCCCGGTGGCGAAGTCCTTGACCGACTCGTTCTTGGCGTACTCCGCGTTGCCCTCGGCCGCGATCCCGTCGCCGGCGAGGAAGTCGATGTACTGCTTGACGGCCTTGACGGCGGCGGGCGAGTCGAAGTCGGGCTTGCCCGAGGCGTCGAAGAAGTCGTGTCCGTGCTGCTTGCCGAGGACGCAGGCGTGGTGCGCGTTCTCGACGGGGTTGCCGCCCTCGACGGCGAGCCCGTAGTGCCCGTCGCCCGTGAGCTTCTCGCCGGCGTCGACCAGCTCGTCCCAGGTGGCGGGCGGTTCGTCGATGCCCGCGTCCTTGAGCATCTTCTTGTTGTAGTAGAGGCCGTAGGCCAGCGAGTACAGCGGCACGGCGGCCGGCGGCTTGCCCTCGGCGCCCGTCGCTGCGAGTGCGGAGGGGACGAAGCGGTCGCCGCCGCCGATCTGCTTCAGGTTCTTCTCGTCCCAGGCGAGCAGCGCGTCGGTGGCCTGGAGGGAGGCCGACCAGGTGTTGCCGATGTTGAGGACGTCGGGGCCCTGTCCGGAGGAGGTGGCGGCGAGGATGCGGTCCAGGAGGCTGTCCCAGGGGACGACCTCCAGCTTGACCTTGATGCCCGTTCGCTTCTCGAAACGCTTCAGCTCGGGGGTGAGCACCTTCTTGTCGTGCTCGATGCTGGCGCCCTGGTTGCTGGCCCAGTAGGTCAGCTCCTTGGGCTTCTCGTTGCTGCCCTCCTCGCCGCCGGTGGTCGAGCCGCCCCCGCAGGCTGCGGTGGTGGCGGCGAGCGCCAGGGCGAGGACACCGACGGCGGCGGTCCGCGAGGCGCGTGCGGTCCGCGCGGTACGGACGGTGCGGGTGGCGCGCGCGGTGTGTGCGGCGGTACGGACTCGACTGGTGCGCATGGTCAGTTGGCCCCTCTCCGAGGCGGCTGCGTTCGACCTCTGAATGGTCGCCCGGCTTAATTCACGGCGTGAGTTAAGTAGTGAGAGAAGAGCCCGTCAAGACTTCTGACAGAGGTAGGTTCGGTGCGGGAGGGAGCCACATGGCAGAACGGAACAAACGCACGGTGCGCGACCTGCGGCGCACCAACCGGGCGGCGCTGCTGCGCCATCTGTATTTCGAAGGGCCCCTCAGCAGACAGGAGTTGGGGCAGGGGACGGGCCTCAGCTCCGGGTCCGTCAGCAACGTGGCGGCCGAACTCCTCGCCGAGGGCGTGCTGGAGGAGGCGGGCTCCGTCGAGTCCGACGGCGGCCGTCCCCGCACCCTGCTGCGGGTGGCCCCGCACAGCGCGTACCTCATCGGCGTCGACGTGGGCGAGACACGGGTGCGCGTCGAGCTGTTCGACCTGACGCTCGCGGAGGTCGCCCGCAGCGAACTCCCGCTGGAGGACGGCGGACACGACGTGACGCTCGTCGTCCGCCTCATCGCCGACGGGCTCCGCGAGGTGCTCGCGGGCGCGGACGAGGGGCCGGGCGTGGGGGCGGACGTGGGGGCGGACGTGGGCGGGGGCCCGGGTGCTGACCCGCTGGGCAGGCTGCTGGGGATGGGCGTCGGCGTGCCCGGCATCGCCGAACAGCGTCCCGAGGGCGGCGCGTTGGTGCACGCCCAGACCATCGGCTGGGACGCGGTGCCCCTGGAGGCGCTGCTGCGCGCTGCGGCCGGACTGCCCCGTGAGGTGCCGGTGCTCGTGGACAACGGCGCGAAGACCCTCGGCCAGGCCGAGATGTGGTTCGGCGCCGGACGGGGTGCCCGCGACGCCGTGATCACCCTGCTCGGCTCGGGCGTCGGCGCCTGCGTGGTCACCGGCGGCGTGCCCTACGGAGGCGCGGCCAGCAGCGCGGGCGAGTGGGGCCACACGGTGCTGAACGTGCGGGGCCGCCGCTGCCGCTGCGGCGCGCTGGGCTGCCTGGAGGCGTACGTCGGTGCCGGGGCGGTGCTGGAGCGGTGGCGCGAGGCGGGCGGCAGCCCGCTGGAGGGCGACGAGGAGACGGCGCTCGCGGGGCTGCTGGCGACCGAGGGGGAGGGCGTGGCAGCGGTGGAGCGGGTGCTCGCCGAGACCGCCGAGTACCTGGGCGCGGGCCTTGCCGACCTGGTGAACCTCTTCAACCCCGAACGCATCGTGCTCGGCGGCTGGGCGGGACTGTTGCTCGGGCCACGGCTGTTGCCTGCGGTGCGGGAGGCGACGGGAGCGTACGCTCTTCGGTATCCGGCGGCGCGTACGGCCATCGAACTGGGGCGCCTGGGGCCGGACGCGGTGACCGTCGGAGCGGCGACACTGCCGCTGCTCCGCTTTCTGGATGCGGGAGGAAGTGCCCCGGGGGTGGCTTTGTCGGCCTGAGCGGGTAACGTTCCCCACAGAGAGTGATGCCGTGCGGGCAGATGTGGGGAGATACCGGTGGTAAACGGACCGGAAGCGGTTACGTGCGGTGAGGCCATGCTGTTGATGCTGGCCGAACCCGGCATGCCGCTGGACCGCGCGGTCTCCTTCCGGCGCTCCGTCGCCGGTGCCGAGTCCAACGTCGCGCAGGGACTGGCCCGGCTCGGGCACTGGGCCCGCTGGATCGGCCGCGTCGGCGACGATCCGGCGGGGGAGGCCGTCATGCGGGAGCTGCGGGCGGACGGCGTCGATGTCTCCTGCGCCGAGATGGATCCCGAGGCCCCCACGGGGCTGCTGCTGCGCGACAGCCACGAGCGGCGCCCCATCGACGTCCAGTACTACCGCTCGGGCTCCGCCGCCTCCCTCCTCGCACCGGCCCATGTCAGGGCCGAGGCACTGGAAGGGGCGCGGGTGGTCCATGTGACGGGCATCACCCCGATGCTGTCCGAGTCCGCCGCGCGGGCCACATGGGCGCTGATCCAGCGGGCCAGAGACGCGGGCGCCGTGGTCTCCTTCGATCCGAACGTGCGGCGCAAGCTCGGCACCGACCACCAGTGGATCCGCACGGTGGGCCCGCTGCTCAGGGAGGCCGATCTCGTCCTCGCGGGGGAGGACGAGCTGGAACTGCTGCTGGGCGGCGGCGCGGAGGAGGCGGCGAAGGCGCTGCTGAACCTGGGCCGGGCCCGCACGGTCGTCGTCAAGCGCCGCGATCACTCCGCGGTGTCCATGGACCACGACGGGCAGTGGACGCAGCGGGCCTTCGAGGTCCCGGTGGCCGATCCCGTCGGCGCGGGCGACGCGTTCGCCGCGGGCTGGCTCTCCGGCTGGCTGCGCGGGCTGCCGCCCGAGCGCTCCCTGGCCGAGGCGGCGTGCGTGGCGGCGCTCGTCGTCCAGGCGCCCTCGGACACGGACGGGCTGCCCACCGCCTCGGCACGCGACCGCGCCCTGGCCTCCCTCACCCGCGGAGGCGAGACCGTGCACCGCTGAACGGCCCGCCACGGCGGGCACCGCGTACGGACCGGCACCACCACCGCAAGGCACCACCGCAGGCACCATCCAGGAACGGCGCGACGCACGTACCGCACCGCCGCGCGGCGGTGCGGTACGTGACGGGCGCGCGAGCCCGGCACGCCGGCGAGGCGCCGCGCGGGCGGCGGAGCGGCGTCGGCCGAGCGGCACCGCACCACAGGCACACGTAACGAGTACGCGCACAAGCAGCAAGTACAAGCACCGGCACTAGCACAGGCACTGGCTCCGACACAGGCACGAGCACTGGCACGAGCACTGGCACAGGCCCGGGAACCGAGCAGGCGACAAGAGAGGCGGCGAACTGCCGTGTACCGCTGGGAGATCACCCGCGTCGCGCTGGAACAGCGCGTCTTCGCCATCGTCCGCAGCGACAGCTACGAACACGCGACGGCGTCGGCCGACATCCTGCTGGGCGCAGGCATCACCAGCCTGGAGATCTCGCTGACCACTCCCTTCGCACTGGAGGCCATCAGCACCCTCCGCCGCGAGACCGGCGACGACTCCGTCATCGGCGCGGGCACGGTCCTGGACGCGACGACCGCCAGCATGGCCGTCGACGCGGGCGCCCGCTTCCTCGTCTCGCCCAGCCTCGACGCCGAGGTCATCCGCACCGGGCACCGCTACGGCATCCCCGTCTTCCCCGGCGTGGCCACCCCCACGGAGATGGTCCGCGCGCTGGAACTGGGCGCCGACGCGCTCAAGCTCTTCCCCGCCTCGGGCCAGCACCCGGGCTGGCTCAAGGACGTACGGGCAGCGCTGCCCCAGGCGGCGCTGCTGCCCACGGGCGGCGTCACGCTGGACACGGCGCCGGAGTGGATAGCCGCCGGAGCGGTCGCGGTGGGCATGGGCTCGGCCCTCGCGGAGGGCGACAGGGAGACCGTGTCCAAGCGCGTCACGGAACTGCTCCAGCGCCTGGAGGACGCGGTTCCGGTGACCCCGCGCCGCAGGCGCCGCTGACGGGGGGACGTCGGCCGGGGCGTTCGGCCGGGCGCGGTGACGGCAGCCCGGTCCACGAAGCCCCGTCCAGGAAGCCCCGCCCACGTCGGGCTCCGCTGTCGGCGAACCCGCAGGGCACCCGGCGTCCCGGGTGCTTGAGTGGCCGGATGGAGATCCTGGTACTGGGCGGCACGGCGTGGGTGGGCCGGGAGGTGTCCCGGCAGGCGCTCGCGCGTGGTCACCGCGTGACCTGCCTGGCACGCGGCGAGAGCGGCGAGGTCGCGGAGGGCGCGCGGCTGGTGCCCGCCGACCGTCGCGTACCGGACGTGTACGAACCGCTGCTCGACCGGGAGTGGGACGCCGTCGTCGAGGTCTCGTGGCAGCCGGGCTTCGTGCGCGGCGCGCTCGAAGCGCTGGGCGCCCGCGCCCGGCACTGGACCTACGTCTCGTCCATCAGCGCCTACGCCTCCCACGCCGCCCCGGGCGCCGACGAGTCCACGCCCCTCCTCGCTCCGACCGCGCTCGGCGAGGTGGACCGCTCCTCGTACGGCGAGGCGAAGTCCGCCTGCGAGGAAGCCTCGAAGGCCGCCGTCGGCGACCGTCTCCTCGTCGCCCGCGCGGGGCTCATCGGCGGACCCGGCGACCACACCGGACGCTCCGGCTACTGGGCGGCCCGCGCCGCACGTGATCAGCTCGGGCCGATGCTGGTGCCCGACGTGCCGGACATGCCGACGCAGGCCGTCGACGTACGCGACCTCGCCGCCTGGCTGCTCGACGCGGCGGCGAACGGGACCACCGGCACGTACGACGCCGTCGGCCCCGTCCTCCCGTTCGCCGAGTGGACCGAGCTGTCCCGCGAGGCGGGCGGGCACACCGGGCCCGTCGTCACCGCCGACTCGGCGTGGCTGCTGGCGCACGGTGTGGCCGAGTACATGGGGGCCGAGTCGCTGCCGATGTGGCTGGTGGAGCCGGGCTGGGAGGGGATGTCGGCCAGGACGGGCGCCGCGGCACGCGCCGCCGGGCTGCGGCACAGGCCGCGCGCCGAGCTGCTGGCCGACACGCTGCGCTGGGAGCGGGCGCAGGGCCTGGACCGGGCGCGCCGGGCCGGGCTGAGCGCGGCGCGGGAACGCGAGCTGCTCGACGCGCTCGGTGCGCCCGATGTGCTTTGACGTGTTCGGCCGGGGTTGAGCGGCGTCGAACCCCTGGCCGGATAACGGTGTTGACGTGCGGCGGCGCCCGTACGATCGCACGCATGACTGACGGGACACAGGCGACCGCCGCACCGCACCCGACGACTCCCGCCCCCGTGGCAGCTCCCCCGGGCACCCCCGACGGCGCCCGCACCGGCCCCCTCGCGGACGCCATCGCGGCGGCGACCGGCGCCGACGGCGTGCTCGATCTGGACGCGCTGGGCGACCTGTTCACCAGGGACCCGTATCCCGTCTACGCGTGGCTGCGCGAACGCGGCACCGTGCACCGGGTCCGCATCCCGGAGGGCACCGACGCCTGGCTCGTCCTGGGCCACGAGGCGGCGCGCGCGGCGCTGAACGACGACCGGTTCTCCAAGAGCTGGGCGCACGCCTCGTCGGACCTCGGCCTGGAGAAGCTCTCCTCGGGCACCAGCATGCTCGTCTCCGACCCGCCCCGGCACACGCGGCTGCGCAAGCTCGTGGCGCGGGAGTTCACCGCCCGGCGCGTGGAGGCGATGGCCCCGCGCGTCCAGGAGATGACCGACGAACTCCTCGACGCGATGCTGGCACGCGCCGACGGGCGCGCCGACCTGCTGGACGCGCTGGCCTTCCCGCTCCCGATGTCGGTCATCTGCGAACTCCTCGGCGTGCCCTTCCTCGACCGCGACAGCTTCCGCGGCTGGACGGAGGCGATCCTCACGGCCACGCCCGCGACGATGGGCAGGGCCGCGGCGGCGAAGGAGTCGGCCGACGCGTATCTGGCGGCCCTCGTGGAGCGCCGCCGCGACGAGCCGGGCGACGACCTGTTCAGCGGGCTCATACGCACGACCGACGAGGACGGCGACACGCTCTCGTCCGCCGAACTCATGGGCATGGCCTGGCTGCTGTTGGTGGCGGGACACGAGACCACGGTGCACCTCATCGCCAACGGTGTCCTCGCGCTCCTCACGCACCCCGAGCAGCTTGCCGCGCTCCGCGCCGACCCGTCGCTCATCGACAACGCGGTCGAGGAGATGCTCCGCTTCGACGGCCCCGTGGAGACACCCACCTACCGCTTCACCCTCGACCCCGTGGAGATCGACGGCACCGTCATCCCCGGGGGTGGCGCCCTCGTGCTTCCCGTCCTCGCCGACGCTGACCACGATCCCGCGCGCTTCCCCGAGCCCGGCCGGTTCGACATCCGCCGCGAGACCCGGGGCCACGTCGCCTTCGGGCACGGCATCCACTTCTGCCTCGGTGCGCCGCTCGCCCGGCTCGAGGCACGGACCGCCATCGCCACGCTCCTGGACCGCGCCCCCAACCTGGCACTCGACACCCACCCCGACGCCCTCACCTGGCGCCCCGGCATGCTGATCCGCGGCCCCCGCCGCTTGCCGGTCCGGTTCGCGTAGGGGGAGGGGACGGGTCCCCTTCGCGGGGTGCGGAAGGGAACGGGGGGTTGCCCCGTGCGTCGGGGGTGTTGCGCGGGACGGTTGGCCTGTGTGGTGGGTGCTGTAGGGTCCCGCGCTGGTTTTTGTGCCGCGTCACGGGGGTGCTGGGCGTGTGGCTTGGCGCCGTGTTCGGGTGCGGCTGTGTGGCTTCGGCGCGGTGTGTGGTTGCGGTGCGGTGCGGCTGGGGCCGCGTGGTTCTTGGTTTGTGCCGGTGGTTGTGGGGTTGGTGTGTGGTGGGGGTCGGTGCCGCGGTGGGGTGTCTCCTCGGGCGGCGACAAGT
>NZ_BAAGSO010000125.1:14664-42847 GCF_054782395.1 Streptomyces daliensis
TATCGGCCGGTTCCACTTGTTGTGGGCAAGCGTCCCGCTCGGCGGGACGGGTGGGCACAACCCGTGCCACCGGCCCGCAGCATGTGAACGAAACCCCAGGGGGCAATCGGGTAGGGACCGTAGGTCCCGTTCTGGGGGTGGGCGTCAGCCGATCCGGGGTGGAGGTGGGCCACCGGCGGGACGGGGACGGGGTGGGGTGTCCCCGCAGGTCGAGAAAGTCACCGGCGGAAAGCCGAACACGAGACCTTCACGCCGAGGAGACACCCCACCCCGGCACCGGACACCCCGCACCCACGCGCCCACAACCACGGCCGAAACCCGGAATCACGCGGCGCCAGCCGCGACGTACCGGTCCATAGGCCGCGCCGTAGCCACCGGCCCGGCAGCCGAACACGGTGCCAAGCCACACGACGGCACCCCCGGACAGGGGCACAAAAATCGGCGCGGGACCCTACGGCACCCACCACACCGGCCGACCGTCCCGCGCAACACCCCCGGACAACCAGAACCCCCCGTTTCTGCCCCCCGAACGATGCGACCGTAATGCCCCGTTCTGTGCTCACGAATCTCGGAATTGCCGCACGGGCAGAGGCATCGGCCCGCACGGCGCACCGCGAGGTCTTTAGGGTGAGGCGAATGAGGATCAGCGAGTGCCGGGAAGAAGACCTCGTACTGCTCGACGAGCACATGCCGTCTTCGGGCGCCACCTCGCACCACGCCGTTCGCTACGCCCGCCACAGCGCGGGGACCAGCACTTTTCTGGTGGCCTGGCGGGACCAGGTGCCCGTCGGATGCTGCGAGGTGCGCTGGGACGGATGCGCGGCCCCCGAGATCAGAGCGGCCCATCCGGGCTGTCCCGAGATCAACGGCCTGGCCGACTGGCCCGGTACCTTGCGCTCCCAGGGCGTCGGCACCGGACTGATCGCGGCGGCCGAGAGACTCGCGAGACGCCGTGGCTGCGGCTGCGTCGGCCTCGGCGTCGAGAAGAACAACCCCCGCGCCGAAGCGCTCTACAAGCGGCTCGGCTACCGCCCGTCCGTGCCCTATCTCGACTGCTGGTCCTACGAGGACGGGTCGGGTCTGACCCATCGCGTCGCGGACGCCTGTATCTTCATGGTCAAGACCTTCGCGGGGCCCGAGGATGACTGACTCGGCCCCGTTCTCGTTTCCGGGCCCGCCTTCCGGGTCCGACGCGGCCCCCGCCCCCGCCCGTACCTTCGACGCGGCGCTCGAAGCCTGGCGCGCCTGGCAGGAGAGCCCCTGGGGCCGGCTGCGTTACACGCTGGCCGAGGCCAACCTCCTCCGCCACCTCCACCCTGCCGCCGGTGCCCCCGTGCGCGTGCTGGACCTCGCGGGCGCCGACGGCGGTGACGCGCTGCGGCTCGCCCGCCTCGGCCACCACGTCACCCTCGTCGACTACGCGCCGGGCATGCTCGCCGCCGCGCGCGAGCGGGCGCGGCAGGCCGGGATCGCCGCGCTGCTGGAGACCGTCGAGGCCGACGTCTTCCGGCTCCCCGGCTCCGTGACAGGCCGCGCCTACGACGTGGTGCTGTGCCACAACCTCCTCCAGTACCAGGAGGATCCCGCGCCCGCGCTGCGCGTGGCCGTGCCGCTGGTGAGGCCGGGCGGTGTGCTGTCCGTCATGGCGCTCAACCGGCACGCCATGCCCCTCGCCCACGCCGTACGCGACCTGGACCCGGCGGCGGCGCTCGCCTCCCTCGGGCAGCGGCACGCGCACGGCGACACCTTCGACACCCCGCTCACCCTGCACACGGCCGAGGAGATCGTCCCGCTGATGACGGCGCTCGGCTGCACGGACATCGAGCACTGCGGCATCCGCACGGTCAACGACCACATCACCGACGACGCGCGCAAGCACGACCCCGCCTTCTTCGCGGACCTGGAGGCGCTGGAACTGGCGCTCAGCGCGCGCATGCCCTACCCCCACACGGCGAAGATCTTCCAGCTCCTGGCCCGCGTCGGCGCGCCGGTGGCGGTGACCGCTCGCTGACGCAGGTGACGCGTGGTGAGCCGGGTAAGAATGTGGACGTGACGTGTACTTGTGACGGTTCGGTGAACCTGGCGCCCGCGCCGCGCGTACGCACCGGGGACCGCCGCCCGACGCGTCCCCGCCGGTTCCGTTCCGTCGGTCCCGTCGGCCCGTCCGCCGCGCCAGGAGGCACACATGGAGACACCCGAAGCCCTGCTCATGGACTCGCTCATGGGAACGGTGCGGACACAGGCGCTGCGGACCGCCATCGAACTGGGTATCCCCGGACTGCTCTCCAGAGGCCCCCGCTCGGCCGGCGCCCTCGCCGTCGACTGCGGCTGCGACCCCGTCGCGATGCGGCGCCTGCTGTTCAGCCTGGCCGCCTCCGGGGTGCTGGAGGAGACCCCGGAGGGCTGGTTCGGGCTGACGCGCGTGGGCGCGTGCCTGCGTCCCGGGAGCAAGGGCGGCATCCGCGAGTACGTGCAGTTCGTCTGCGACGACGCGCTGCCCGCCGCGGCCCATCTGACGGAGCTGGTGCGCACGGGGCGGGGCGGCAGCGCCTTCGAGGCCGCCAAGGGGCGCCCGTTCTTCGCCCACCTCGCCGAGGACCGCGAGGCGGGGGCCCGCTTCGACGCCGCGATGAACGTCTCCGTCAGCGGACTGCGGGACGGCATTCTCGACCGTGACTGGCGCGTCTCGCGCACCGTCGCCGACGTCGGCGGCGGAACCGGCAGGCTGCTGGCCGAACTCCTCGTCCGCCACCCCCACCTGACGGCCTGGCTGTGCGAGCAGCGGCACGTGCTGGACGCGGCCGGGCCCGTCCTCACGGAGGCCGGTGTGGAGGACCGCTGCGTGCTGGCGCCCTGCGACTTCTTCACCGAGGTCCCCGAGGGCCTGGACGTCTACCTGCTCGTACGGGTCCTGCACGACTGGGACACCGAGCGCGCCTCGCGCGTCCTCGCCGCCGTGCGCGCCGCGATGCGCCCCGACTCCCGGCTGCTCGTCGCCGACCTGCTGCTGCCCTCCAGCCCCGACGCGGAGGGCGCGGCCTGGCGCGCCGCGTATGACCTCTACATCAACCTCCTGCTGCCCGGCTACGAGCGCACCGCCCAGCAGTGGCACGACCTGCTCGCCTCCAGCGGCTTCCGCATCGAACGCACCACGGAGGCGGGCTGGCGCGGCAGCCTCCTGGAGTGCGTGCCGGATGTGTCTGACGTGCCGGAGGCACCGGGCGAGGGGTGACCCGTCCGCGCGGCTCACCCGGCGGCGCGCTCCGGCGACGGTCCGTACGTGAACCGGCCCGGCGGAACCGGCTGACGCGCCGGGGCGGGCCGGGCACGTACCCGGCCGCGAGGGCGCGGAGCACCGTACGGCGCATGGCCGCAGCCCTCGCGGAGGCTCCCGTACCGCACTCCTCGGCCGCCGCCGCCCGGCAGCCGCACCGGATCGCGTGAACGCGGCCCGCGCGGTCGGCACGACTGGAGCAGCCGACCCGGACCTGATCAGCCCGGATCGGCCCCCACCTCGGCGATCCGCACCGCACGCCCCTCGCGCCGCGACACCTCGCACGCCTCCGCGACCCGCAGCGCCTCCCACGCCTCGTAGCCGTCGCACGGGTTGGCGGTCTCGCCGCGCACGGCCCGGAGGAAGGCGGCGAGTTCGGCCTCGTACGCGGGAGCGAAGCGCTCCAGGAAGCCCGGCCAGGGCTTGTCGGTCGCGGGCGCGCCCGTCGGCTCGACGGAGGTCAGCGGGGTGCGCGGGTCGAGGCCGACCGCGATCTGGTCGCGCTCGCCCGCCAGCTCCATGCGTACGTCGTACCCGGCGCCGTTCACACGCGTCGCCGTGGCCGTGCACAGGGTGCCGTCGTCCAGGGTGAGGAGCGCGGCGGCGGTGTCCACGTCGTCGGCTTCGCGGAACATCCCGGGCCCGGCGTCCGAGCCCGCCGCGTACACGGACACCACCTCGCGGCCCGTCACCCAGCGCAGCGCGTCGAAGTCGTGGACGAGGCAGTCGCGGTAGAGGCCGCCGGAGAGCGGCAGATAGGCGGCGGGCGGCGGCGCCGGGTCGGAGGTGACGGCCCGCACGGTGTGCAGCCGCCCCAGCCTGCCGGAGCGCACGGCCTCACGGGCCGCCGCGTAGCCCGCGTCGAACCGGCGCATGAAGCCGATCTGGAGGAGGGCGCCCGCGGCGTCGACCGTACGCAGCGCCGCCAGCGTTCCCGGCAGATCGAGGGCGATGGGCTTCTCGCAGAACACGGGCATCCCCCGCCCGGCCGCCGCCGTGATCAGCTCCGCGTGCGAAGCGGTGGCGGAGGCGATCACCACGGCGTGGGGTCGCGCCGCGAACAGCCCGGCGGGCGACGACGTGGCGGTGGCCTTCGCGCCGAGCTCGGACGCCACCTCGGCGGCGCGCGCGGCGTCCGCGTCCGCGAGGAGCAGTTCGGTCACCGCGGGGTGCGCGGTGAGCGTACGGGCGTGGAAGGCGCCGATCCGGCCGGTTCCGATGAGTCCGATGCGCATGACGCCTACGCTCGCCCGGCCCGAGGCGCACTGTCAACGCTTTGTCCTGACAATCGAACGTGCCGCTTCCTGTGGCACCGCCGGGGCACTACGCTCCCCCCGTGGCCAAGAATGATCCCGTCGACCTCCAGTTCAGCGTGGACCGCAGCAGTCCCGTCCCGCTGTACTTCCAGCTCTCGCAGCAGCTGGAGACCGCCATCGAGCGCGGCAAGCTCGCTCCCGGCAGCCTGCTCGGTAACGAGATCGAACTGGCCGGACGGCTTGGCCTCTCCCGTCCGACCGTCCGGCAGGCCATCCAGGCGCTCGTCGACAAGGGCCTGCTCGTGCGGCGGCGCGGGATCGGCACACAGGTGGTGCACAGCCAGGTCAAGCGCCCGCTGGAGCTGAGCAGCCTCTACGACGACCTGGAGGCGGCCGGTCAGCGTCCGGCGACGCGGGTGCTGCGCTACGACACGGTCGAGGCCACGGCCGAGGTCGGTGCGGCCCTCGGGGTGGCCGAGGGCGCCGAGGTCAGGCTCGTCGAACGGCTCCGGCTCACGCACGGCGAGCCCATGGCGTACATGCGCAACCATCTGCCGCTGGAACTGCTCGGCGCGGAGGGCACGGCGCTGGAGTCCACGGGGCTCTACCGGATGCTGCGCGGGCAGGGGATCACGCTGCACAGTGCGCGGCAGTCCGTCGGGGCGCGGGCCGCGGCGGCGGACGAGGGTGAGCTGCTCGGTGAGCCCGAGGGGGCGCCGCTCCTCACGATGGAGCGCACCACGTACGACGACACGGGCCGCCCCGTGGAACACGGCTCCCACCTCTACCGCGCCTCACGCTACGCCTTCGAGTTCCAACTCCTGGTCCGCCCGTAGGGGGCCCCTTCGCGGGGTGCGGAAGGAAACGGGGGTGGGTGCCCCTGCACGCTGGTGCGCCCCTTCGCGGGGTGCGGGGTGATGGTCACACGGGGTGCGCGGCCTCACGGGGGTGCGCCTGGTGTGGGTGCCCCTTTGGGGTCTCGTTCGCGTGCTGCGGCCCGGTGGCACGGGTTGTGCCCACCCTCCCCCAGCTACCGCTGGGAGGTGCCCCCTCGCCAGCGGGACGCTTGCCCACAACTTTTTGGCGCCGTCGCCCGGCGGGGGTGTCCCTGGGTGCGTCTTGGGGTTTCGTTTCCGGGTGCGAGTGGGTGGCTTCGGCGCGGCGTGTGGTTGCGGTGCGGTGCGGCTGGCGCCGCGTGGTTCTTGGCTTGTGCCGGTGGTCGTGTGGGGTGCGTGGGTGCGGGGTGTCCGGTGCCGGGGTGGGGTGTCTCCTCGGCGTGAAGGTCTCGTGTTCGGCTTTCTGCCGGTGACTTGCTCGTCCTGCGGGGACACCCCACCCCGTCCCCGTCCCGCCGGTGGCCCGCTATCCGGTTCCGGGTGCGCCAATGCCCACCCCACTTCGCGGGGTGCGACTGTCCCCTTGCCGTGTGGTGGCACCAACCCCAGCGCGGGACCTCCGGTCCCCCAGCCGGGGTGCGTAGCCCGGTGCCCCTTTGGGGTCTCGTTCGCGACTGCGGGCCGGTGGCACGGGTTGTGCCCACCCGTTCCGCCATGCGGAACGCCTGCCCACAACAGGGGTGGCCGGGGCCCTCTCCGGCACGGCGCCGGGACGGGTCCGCAGCAGTGGGGCGCCGTCGCCGCCAGGGGGCCGCCCGTGGCAGGGGCGGAGGCCCTTCGGCGCGGCGCCGGGAGTGGGCGCATGGTGGTGGCGCATCGGTGCCGACGAGGCACCGGTGCACAGCGTGGGAACAAGCGGAGGGGGCACCGGCCGATAGTTGGCCACCGGGTGGGAGGGGACGTGGTGGGGTGTCCCCGCAAGTGGTGGCGACGAGTATGTGCAGGCAGCCGAAAAGCCGACCCGCACTTGTCGCCAACCCCATAACCACCGGCCCGAGCCGAGAATCACGCGGCGCAAGCCGCGATGCACCGCAACCACACGCCGCGCCGTAGCCACCGGCCAGGCAGCCGAACACGGCGCCAAGCCATACGACCGCACCCCCGGGCAGGGGCACAAAAATTGGCGCGGGACCCTACGGCACCCACCACACCGGGGAACCGTCCCGCGCAACACCCCCGGCGAACGGGGCAACCCCCCCCGTTTCCTTCCGCACCCCGCGAAGGGGACCCGCGAAGGGGACCCCCTTTCGGGTGGCAAGGCGGATAATAGGGACATGGCACTCCACGCCGTTCGCCCCCGTACCCGCACCCACCGCCCGCGCGGAGGGGGACCCCTCGCGGCCCTGGTGACCTTCCTTCTCGCCGCCGTCACCCTGCTCGCCATGGCGACCTCCGCAGGAGCCGCGCCCGGCGCCTCGGGCCCCGCCACCCCCGAGGAGATCGGGAAGGCGCTGCGCGAGCGCCCCGTCTACGTGGACGAGCGCGCCCGCGACCGGCTCGGCGCGGCCGACCAGCGCGCCCTCTCCGAGCGCATCGAGTCGGCGGGCGAGCCCGTCTACGTCGTGGTGCTGCCCAAGGACGCCGCGTACCACCAGCGCACCGTCATCTCCGACATCCGCGAGGCGACGGGCCGCGCCGGCGTCTACGGCGTGCTGCTCGGCGAGCAGTTCGGTGCCGCCTCCGACACCTCGCTCATGCCGGGCGACAGGGCTCGGGACCTGGCGCGCGAGACCGAGCGCCGGAGCGGCGCGGTGGACGCCGCGGCGCTGACCGGGTTCGCCGACCGCGCCGCCGCCTCCGTCGGAGAGGGCGCGGGCGGCACGTCAGGCGGCGCCGGGCGCGCGGACACCGGCGGGTCCGGCGCCGTGGGCACGGTGCTCGGGGTGCTGCTGCTCGGCGGCATGGCGGCGGCGGTGCTCTTCGTCGGCCGCGGCGCCGTGCGCGCCCGCAAGGAAGAGGCGGCCGAGCTGGCGCGGGTGAAGGCGACGGTGGACGAGGACGTCACCTCCTACGGCGAGGAGCTGGACCGGCTCGACTTCGCACCCTCCGCGCCGGGCGGCGCCTCACCGGAGGAGAACGAAGCGCTCGTCGCGGAGTACGGCGCGGCCCTCGACGCCTACGAGGAGGCCAAGGCGGCCATGGCCCGGGTGCGGACGCCGCGCGATGTGCGGGAGGTGACCAGCGCGCTGGAGGGCGGCAGGTTCGCCCTCGCCACGCTGCGCGCCCGCCGCGCGGGCGAGCCGCTGCCCGAGCACCGCGCGCCCTGCTTCTTCGACCCCCGGCACGGCCCGTCCGCCGAGGACCGCGAGTGGAGCCCCGAGGGCGGTGCCCCGCGCCCCGTCCCGGTCTGCGCCGCCGACGCGGCCCGGCTGGACGACGGCGAGCCGCCGATGGCCCGCCACGTCGAGACGGCGGGCGGGCGCCGCCCGTACTGGGAGGCGGGTCCCGCGTACGGGCCGTGGGCCGGAGGATTCTTCGGCGGCTACGGCACGACAGTGGTCTCCGGCATGCTCATCGGCACGATGCTCGGCTCCGCCATGGGCGCGGGCACGGCCTGGGCGGGCGACGGCGGCGGCTACGGCGGGGACGGGTTCGGTGGGGACGGCTTCGGTGGCGGCGGATTCGACGGGGGCTTCGGAGGCGGTGGCCTCGGCGGGGGCGGCGGGTTCGACGGCGGGTTCTGATGCCGCACGGCCCCGGCCCTCGGCGGCCGGGGTCCGGGGGCCGGTTGAGAATGTTCGGACAAAGTATTGACGCTGTCATGGCGCCCCGCTAGAACTCCGCCATGGTGCTTCGGCGTACAGCACGTACAGCGGCAGTCCTGGCCACAGCGGCGCTCCTCGCGACCGGATGCAGCGGTTCCGGCGGCAAGGGCGCCGAGGACGAGGACGAGGACAAGGGCGGTGGCGGCGGGGGCAAGGGCGTCAGTACGCCCCGGCTCACGATCGCGATGGTGTCGCACTCCGGGGAGGGCGACACGTTCTGGGACATCGTCCAGAGCGGCGCCAAGGAGGCGGCCCGCAAGGACAACGTCGAGTTCGACTACGCGCACCACAAAGAGGGCGGCAAGCAGGCGCAGCTCGTGCAGGCCGCCATCGACAAGGACGTCGACGGGCTCATCGTGACTCTGGCCAAGCCCGACGCGCTCAAGGGCGTCGTCAAGAAGGCCGTCGACGCGGGCATCCCCGTCGTCACCATCAACTCCGGCGGCCAGTTCTCGGCCGGGCTCGGCGCGCTCACCCACATCGGCCAGGACGAGGCCGTGGCGGGCGAGGCGGTCGGCGAGGAGCTGAGCGAGCGGGGGAAGAAGAAGGTGCTCTGCGTCATCCACGAGCAGGGCAACGTCTCCCTGGAGGAGCGCTGCGACGGCGCGGAGAAGACCTTCGACGGCGAGCTGGAGACGCTCAACGTGGACGGCACGAACATGCCGGGCTTCCAGTCCTCCGTCGAGGCCAGGCTCCAGGCCGACGAGGACATCGACGCGGTCCTCACCCTCGGCGCCCCCTTCGCCGCCACCTCGGCCAAGGCGAAGGAGCGCGCGGGCAGCGAGGCGGAGATCGACACCTTCGACCTGAACGCGCAGGTCGTCAAGGAGATGAAGGCGGGGCGCATCGGCTTCGCCGTGGACCAGCAGCCGTTCCTCCAGGGGTACGAGGCCGTCGACGCGCTGTGGCTGCACGCCTACAACGCCAACGCGCTGGGCGGCGGCAAGCCCGTGCTCACCGGGCCCGAGATCGTCACGCGCGAGGACGTGCCGGAGCTGGAGAAGTACACCGGGCGCGGGACCCGGTGACGGCCCCCCGGGCAGCGGTGACGGATACTTGTGCGGAGATCGGGAGTGATCGGGTCAGGGACGGCCGCAGCGATCACCGGGACGATCGGCCGAAGCACCCGCACCGAGAGGGCAGAACCGCGTGTCCACGCTGGAGAGGTTCCGTACGGCTCACAAGGGGCGCACGGGAAGTGAGGGCCGCCGGAGCCGCCGGGGACGCGCGGCGGTACGGACGACGGTACGGGCGACGGGGGCCGTCATGGCGGCCGTGATCGCCGCGAGCCTCGCGGGGTGCAGCAGCACCGGCGGCAAGCGCGCCGAGGAGGAGCGCAACGCCGCCGCCTCGGGCAAGGCCAACGTGGACACGCCGCGCTGGAAGGTGGCCATGGTCACCCACTCCGGTGACGGCGACACGTACTGGGACATCGTCCAGAACGGCGCCAAGCAGGCGGCCGCGAAGGACAACATCGAGTTCCTGTACTCCCACGACAAGGAGGGCGGCCAGCAGGCGCAGCTCGTGCAGGCCGCCATCGACAACGACGTGGACGGGCTCATCGTGACCCTGGCCAAGCCCGACGCGCTCAAGGGCGCCGTCAAGAAGGCCGTCGCGGCGGGCATCCCGGTGATCACGATCAACTCGGGGCAGGACGTCTCCAAGGAGTACGGCGCGCTCACCCACATCGGCCAGGACGAGTCCATGGCGGGCGAGGCGGTCGGCGAGGAGCTGAACAAGCGCGGCAGGAAGAAGGCCGTCTGCCTCCTGCACGAGCAGGGCAACGTGGGCCACGAGGAGCGCTGCCGAGGCGTCCGCAAGACCTTCGACGGCAAGGTCCAGGA
Source organism: Streptomyces daliensis (assembly GCF_054782395.1). Lineage (NCBI taxonomy): Bacteria > Bacillati > Actinomycetota > Actinomycetes > Kitasatosporales > Streptomycetaceae > Streptomyces > Streptomyces daliensis. The sequence continues at coordinate 24,700 of NZ_BAAGSO010000125.1, forward strand.
CCTGTACGTGGACGGCACGAACATGCCGGGCGTCCAGTCCTCCGTCGAGGCCAAGCTCCAGTCGGACAGTAAGGTCGACACCGTCGTGACCCTCGGCGCGCCCTTCGCGGCCACGGCAGCCAAGGCGGCGAAGGACGCGGGCAGCGAGGCCGAGATCGACACCTTCGACCTGAACGACCAGGTCGCCGCGGGCCTGGAGGACGGCTCGATCGGCTTCGCCGTCGACCAGCAGCCGTACCTCCAGGGGTACGAGGCCGTGGATCTGATGTGGCTGTACCGCTACAACGCCGACATGCTCGGCGGCGGCAAGCCGGTCCTCACGGGCCCGCAGATCCTGACCAAGAAGGACGCGGCGGCCCTCCAGAAGTACACGAAGCGAGGCACCCGATGACGGTGACGCCTACACCGGCGCCGACACCCGCTGCCGAGGGCGGGAACGGCAACGGGGACGGGGCGACGAAGGCGCCGGACGAGCGGATCGTGCACCGGCCGCTGTGGCGCAGGCTGATGAGCAGGCCCGAGCTGGGCGCCGTGGTCGGCGCGCTGGCCGTCTTCGTCTTCTTCTCCTTCGCCGCCGACAGCTTCCTGAAGGCTTCCAGCCTCTCGACGGTCCTCTACGCCTCCTCGACGATCGGCATCATGGCGGTGCCGGTGGCGCTGCTGATGATCGGCGGGGAGTTCGACCTGTCGACGGGCGTGATGGTCACCTCGTCGGCGCTGATCTCCTCGATGTTCAGCTACCAGATGACGGCGAACGTGTGGGTCGGCGTCGGCGTCTCGCTGCTGGTCACCCTCGCCATCGGCCTCTTCAACGGCTACATGCTGGTCCGTACGAAACTGCCGAGCTTCATCATCACGCTCGGCACCTTCCTCATGCTGACGGGCCTCAACCTCGGCCTCACCAAGCTGATCAGCGGCACCGTGTCCACCAAGACCATCGGCGACATGGAGGGCTTCGAGTCCGCGCGGACCCTCTTCGCCTCCCAGCTCAGCCTGGGCAGCGTGAACCTCCAGGTCACCGTGGTGTGGTGGATCGCGCTGGTGGCCCTGGCCACCTGGATCCTGCTGCGCACGAGGGCGGGCAACTGGATCTTCGCGGTCGGCGGCGGCGCCGACGCGGCCCGCGCGGTCGGCGTCCCCGTGGGCCGGACGAAGATCGGCCTGTATCTGGGCGTGGCGTTCGCCGCCTGGATCTCGGGCCAGCATCTGCTCTTCAACTACGACGTCGTCCAGTCGGGCGAGGGCGTCGGCAACGAGCTGATCTACATCGCCGCGGCCGTCATCGGCGGCTGTCTGCTGACCGGCGGCTACGGCTCGGCGGTCGGCGCCGCGGTCGGCGCCTTCATCTTCGGCATGGCGGACAAGGGCATCGTGTACGCGCAGTGGAGCCCGGACTGGTTCAAGTTCTTCCTGGGGGCGATGCTGCTGCTCGCCACCCTCCTCAACGCGTGGATCCGTAAGCGGGCGGAGGCGAGCCGATGACTGACGGCACCGAGAAGAACGACGGCACGAAGAAGGACGCCGTGGACGCCGTACCGGAAGCGGACCTCGTACCGGAGCCGGAGCCGGAGGCGGAGGCGGACGGGCCGCGTCCGCTCGTCGCGCTGCGCGACGTGAGCAAGTTCTACGGCAACATCAAGGCGCTGGAGGGCGTCTCGCTGGAGGTGCACCCCGGCGAGATCACCTGTGTGCTCGGCGACAACGGCGCGGGCAAGTCCACCCTCATCAAGATCATCGCGGGGCTGCACCAGCACGACACGGGCGGCTTCGCGATCGACGGCGAGGAGGCCCGGCTCGGCTCGCCCCGCGAGGCCCTGGACCGCGGCATCGCCACCGTCTACCAGGACCTCGCCGTCGTGCCCCTGATGCCGGTCTGGCGCAACTTCTTCCTCGGCTCCGAGCCGACGAAGGGCCGGGGCCCCTTCAAGCGCCTCGACGTCGCGCACATGCGCCGCACCACCCACAGCGAGCTGCTCCGCATGGGCATCGACCTGCGCGACGTGGACCAGCCGATCGGCACCCTCTCCGGCGGCGAGCGGCAGTGCGTGGCCATCGCGCGTGCCGTGTACTTCGGCGCGAAGGTGCTCGTCCTCGACGAGCCGACGGCCGCGCTCGGCGTCAAGCAGTCGGGCGTCGTGCTCAAGTACGTGGCCGCGGCACGTGACGCCGGTCTCGGCGTGGTCCTCATCACGCACAACCCGCACCACGCGTACCTCGTCGGCAACCGCTTCGTCCTGCTGAAGCGCGGCACGATGGCCGGGAGCCACACCAAGGAGCAACTGGAGCTGGACGAGCTGATCCGCCAGATGGCGGGCGGCAGCGAGCTGGAACAGCTCAGCCACGAGCTGGAACGCGCACCGTCCCCGCACCTGGGCGGCGGCATCACCGGCTGACGGGCCCCGTCACCGGCCGTCGAGCGCCGTCGCGCCGCGGTAAGGCACAATCGGCGACGCGGGACGGACCGGACTGGACCGGACCCGGACCGGACCGCACCGCTCCGTCCCGAGACCAGCAGCCACGCAGAGACGAGACGACGTTGCGCGCACGTACCCGCAGCCACCGCCCACGCCCCGCGTCAGGCGAGGAGGAGGGCGCGCGATGAGCAGCAGCATGAGCGGCAGCACGTACAGGGACGCGTACAGGGAGATGTACCGGGACATGCACCGGGACCGGAGCGGAGGCGGAGGCGGGGACCGCGTCTACCGCCGTACCGCGCCCAGCGCGAGCGTCCTGCGCACCGTCAGCACCCGCGAGCGCCGCTCCCACCTCTCCGCGCCCCGCGTGCCCACCGTCGGCATCGACATCGGCGGCACCAAGGTCATGGCGGGCGTCGTGGACGCCGACGGGAACATCCTGGAGCAGGTGCGCACCGAGACGCCCGAGAAGTCCAAGAGCCCCAAGGTCGTCGAGGACACCATCGCTGAGCTGGTGCTCGACCTGTCCGACAGGCACGACGTGCACGCCGTGGGCATCGGCGCCGCTGGCTGGGTGGACGCGGACCGCTCGCGCGTCCTGTTCGCGCCGCACCTCGCCTGGCGGGACGAGCCGCTGAAGGACGCGCTCACCGCGCGCCTGGCCGTGCCCGTCATGGTCGACAACGACGCCAACACCGCAGCCTGGGGCGAGTGGCGCTTCGGCGCTGGCCGTGGCGAGGACCACCTCGTGATGATCACGCTCGGTACGGGCATCGGCGGCGCGATCCTGGAGGAGGGCCGCGTCAAGCGCGGCAAGTACGGGGTCGCGGGCGAGTTCGGGCACATGCAGGTCGTGCCCGCTGGCCACCGCTGCCCGTGCGGCAACCGGGGCTGCTGGGAGCAGTACAGCTCGGGGAACGCACTGGTCAGAGAGGCCAGGGAGCTGGCAGCCGCCGAGTCGCCCGTCGCGTACGGGATCATCGACCGCGTCGGCGGCCGAGTCGACGACATCACCGGGCCCCTCATCACCGAGCTGGCCCGCGAGGGCGACGCCATGTGCGTCGAACTGCTCCAGGAGATCGGGACCTGGCTGGGCACGGGCATCGCCAACCTCGCCGCAGCGCTCGACCCCTCCTGCTTCGTGATCGGCGGCGGCGTCAGCGCCGCCGACGAGCTGCTGATCGACCCGGCACGCGCCGCCTTCCGCCGCCAGCTCACCGGGCGCGGCTACCGCCCCGAGGCCCGCATCGCGAAGGCCCAGCTCGGCCCCGAGGCGGGCATGGTCGGCGCCGCCGACCTGGCCAGGCTGGTGGCGCGCCGCTTCCGCCGCGCCAACCGGCGCCGCCTGGAGCGCTACGAACGCTACGAACGGGCCGCGGACAACCTGCGCAGGGCGGTCGGCCAGTGACCGTGTCCCGCGCCCCCCAGCGCCCGCCGCATCTGCCCCGGCACCGGGTGCTCACGCTGCTCATCGTCGTGCTGCTCATCGCGATCCCCGCGGGCTATCTCGTCATCTCCGCCTTCCAGAGCCGCGACAGCGGCGAGGACAAGGAGCGCAGCGCGGGCGCCACCAGCCTCACCTACCAGTGGCCGAGCAAGGTGCAGCGCCGCATCTACGACGTGCCGATCCCGCCGCTGTCCACCCGGGTCGGCTTCTACGAGGAGAACGCCTGGGACACCAGCAGCCTGTGGGTCCAGTTCCGCAACTCGGACCGGCGGCTGTCCCAGTTCCTCGCCGACCTCGGCACCAGCACGTCGGCCCTGGAGAAGGGCCGCGTCACCATCAGCGACAAGCGCGCCGAGAAGGTCGGCTGGGACCTGGACGAGGAGGGGCACACCTTCGCGGGCACCACCGTCGAGCAGTCGGGGGACCAGCCCGATCTGGCGATCACCGTCGACACGACGTTCGAGAACAGGCCGAGGGTCTACGTCGTGTCGAAGGCCGAGTTCTGACGTTCTGACGTTCTGACGGCGGCCCGTCGGCACGCGGGCATCCCCTCACCTTCACGAGTCACGAGTCACGAGTCACGAGTCATGAGCCGGTGCTGGTGCCGTCGTCGGCGTCCGTGTCCGGCGCGCTGTCCGTACGGTGGGCGAGCTGTTCCGTGAGGAAGTCCGCGATGGCCGTCGCGGTGGGCCGGTTCCACAGGAGGGTGGGCGGCAGGGGGAGCCCTGTGAGCCGCTGGAGCTGCCTGCGCAGGGTCACCGTCATGATCGAGTCCACGCCCATCTCGCTGAGCGGGCGGTGGGGATCGACGCCGGTGTCCGGGGTGCCCAGGACACCCGCCAGGGTGGAGCGGACCTCGTCGAGCACCACTCCGGGCAGCTCCCGCGTGGGCACCCGCTCCCACCGGTGCCGCGCGTCAGCGCCGTCGTCCGCCGCCTCCTGGGGCGCGGGCGGCTCCACCTCGCTCAGCACGGCGGGCCGGTCCTCCGCTGCGACGCCGGGCAGCAGCCGCAGCACCGCCATGTGCGGTTCGGCCGTGCCCGACGTCATCTCCCAGGCGGCCAGGGCGTCCTCGGCGGTGACGTCCGCCGTCCCGCGTGCCTCCAGTTCCGCGTCGATCGCGTCGGAGGACGTGGACATCCCCAGTCCGCGCCAGCTCGTCCACGCCATGCTCACCGTGTCGTTCGCCCCTGCGGCCCTGCGGTGGTGGGCGAGGGCGTCGAGGAAGGCGTTGGCCGCCGCGTAGAGGGTCTGGCCAGGCAGGTTCAGCAACTGCCCGGCGGAGGAGAAGAGGACGAGGAAGTCGAGGGAACCGGGCGGGAAGAGCTCGTGCAGCACGAGCCCGCCGAGCACCTTCGGACGGGTGACCTTCCGCAGGGATTCCTCGTCGCAGTCGCGCAGCCAGCGGTTGTCGGTCACACCGGCGGCGTGGACGATTCCGCGTACGGGCGGCATCTGGAGCCGTTCGGGGGCGAGTTGGGCCGAGAGTTCCTCGCGGTCGGTGACGTCGGCCGCGACCACCCGGACGGTCACACCGGCCGCCTCCAGGTCCCGGACCGCCTCCACGGCACGGGCGCCGCCGTCCTCGATGAGGCCGTCCCACTCCTCGCGGGGCGGCAGCCCGCGCCGCGAGAGCAGCAGCAGACGGCGCGCCCCGCGGCCGGCCAGCCAGTGGGCGACGCGCAGGCCCAGTGCGCCGAGACCGCCGGTGACCAGGTAGGTGCCGTCCGCCGAGCAGACGACCTCAGGACCGGCGTCCTCCGGCTCCGCGCCGTTCGTCGCCGGAGGGCGTGCCGCGCTGAGCCGTACGGTCTCCCGCCGCCCGTCGCGTACGGAGACCACCTCTTCGGCGCCGGGGTGCCGCAGCAGCGGAGGCAGCGCGGCGAGGTCGGCCTCCCCGGGGACCGTGGGCAGATCGATGACGCCGCCCCACATGTCGGGGTGCTCCGTCGAGCAGATGCGTCCGATGCCCCACAGCGGCGCGTGTGTCAGCGCGGCCCGCTGTTCCGCCTCACGTACTCCGAAGGTCAGGCACCAGACGCGGGTGGCGGCGCCGCCTTCCTGGCCCGCCCGGTTCTCCTGGTCCGCCAGCCGCTGGACGGTGTCGATGAGGCTGAGCGCGGCGCGGTCGGGGCCGCCCGTGTCCCTTCCGGGGTCGGTCAGCGGGGGCAGCAGGAGCAGCGCGTCGGGCGGCGCCGCGCCTTCGGGGAGGCCGGGTGCGCCGGAGGTGGAGAGGGAGATGCCCTGCTGTGCGCAGACGGCGCCGAGACGTCCGAGGAAGTCCTCGGCTTCCGGTGTCTCGGGTGTCTCGGGTGTCTCCGGGGCGACGACGTGGACGGAGCCGACCTCGCGCGGCAGCCCGGACGGGGCCGGGCACGCGCTCCAGCCCACCTTGTGCAGCAGGTCGGCCGGGGCGACGGAGTGGCCGGAGGCTTCCAGCGGCCGGTAGGTGAGCCCGGACAGCCGGGCGCACCCACGCTCCTGACCGTCCCCGTCCCCGTCAATGGTGACGTCGACGGTCCCGGAACCGTCGGGCCCCGGAGCGTGGAGGAGGCGGGCCCGGACCGTCGCACGGGCCGGTGGCGGGCCGCTCACCTCGGCCTCGTCGATACGCGCGGGCATGCGCAGGACCGGCTCCCCGGAGAAGACGACCGACGCCGTGGACAGCGCGGCGTCCAGCACCGATGCCCAGCTCGGAGCGGGCAGCGACGCACCGGGGTCCGCGGCGACCTCGGCGGTCAACGTGCGGCCGGTGCGCCGCAGTTCGTCGACGCGCCAGGGGAACCCCATCTCCGCCACCTGGAGTTCGGCCAGGCGGGTGACGACGTGGTCCGGCGGCAGCACCTCCACCTCCCGCGCCCCCTCGTCGGAGCTGCCGGGGCCGTCCGGGCCGTCCGGGCCGTCCGGCGGCAGCGGTGACCGCCCACCGCTCCCCGCCGGGTACTCGGCGAGGGCGCTGGTGTGTGTCACCCAGGTGTGATGTGTGCCGTCGGCCGGGTCGCTGCCGCCGCCGCTCCCGTTGCCGCCGTCCTCGCCGAGAAGACGGGTGCTGAGGGTGAGGGTGGCGTCCTGGTGCACCACCTGGAGGTCACGGTTCTCGCCGGTCGGTACGGGAGTGTGCAGCGCCACCTTGCGCAGCACCGGCCATGTGGAGCGCTCCGCCGCGGTGGCGCCCGCGGTGAAGAAGGTGGCCAGCAGCACAGCGGCCGGTACGATCTCGGTCCCCTGCACGGGGTGACGGCCGGGGAAGGGGCGGGTCTCCTCGTCGAGCCGGGTGCGCCACAGCAGCGCCGGGGTGGCCCCGCGCACCCGGGTGCGGTTGCCGAGGAGAGTGTGCGAGCCGGGGTCGTGCCCCGCACCGGCGTCGTCGCCGGAGGAGGGCGTCGCCCAGAAGCGCTCGTGCTGCCACACGGTGGTGGGCAGGTCGGGCGAGGGCCTGCGGGGGTGGCCGGGGTAGTGGGCGCTCCAGTCCACCGCGACGCCGTGGCAGTGCAGTCCGGCGAGGCCCCGCAGCGCTGTGGCGCGGGCCGGACGGCCGCGGCGGAGGGTGTGCGCGACGTAGCCGTCCTCCTCGCCCGAGGCCGCCAGCGCCTCGTCGACGGAGTGGGCGACCACCGGGTGGGGCGAGATCTCGAGGAAGTGCCGGTGCCCGTCCTCGAGGGCGGCCTCGACGGCCTGCTGGAAGCGGACCGGTTTGCGCAGGTTGGCGGCCCAGTACGCGCCGTCGCGCGGCGCCGTGCTGCGCGGTGACTCCAGCGCGGTGCTGTAGAGCGGAACGTCGGGCGGTGCGGGTTCGAGGCCGGAGACGAGCTGTGCGAGGCGGGGGCTCAGCGCTTCCATGTGCGGGCTGTGGAAGGCGACGTCGGAGTCGACGCGCCGCACCGTGATCTGCTCCTCCCGCCACTCAGCGGCCAGCGCGGCGACAGCCTCCGTCGCACCGGAGACGACGGTGGTGGCCGCGGAGGACGCCACCGCGGCCTTGACATCCTGGTGCCCCTTCACCCGCCGGGCCACCTCGTCGAACGGCAGACCCACCATGGCCATCGCGCCCTGACCCGTGACCCGTGCCAGCAGCGCTGAGCGGCGGCATGCCAGCCGTGCCCCGTCCCGCGCGTCGAGGACACCGGCCGCCACGGCCGCGGCGATCTCGCCGACCGAGTGCCCGATGACGGCCGCCGGGCGCACCCCCCAGCCGCGCCACACCGCCTGGAGCCCCGTCTGCACGGCGTAGAGGACCGACTGGATGCGTACGGTGTCGTCCGGCACCCCGTCGGCGAGCAGCGCGCGCAGCGAATACCCGGCCTCCTCGCGGTAGACGGGCTCCAGTTCCTCGATGACCCGGGCGAAGAGCGGTTCCTCGGCGAGCAGTTCCCGCCCCATCGCGGGCCACTGGGAACCGTGTCCGGAGAAGACCCACACCGGGTCGGCGGGTGCCCGTGGCGTCGGCACACTGCCCGTGAGGACCCGGGGGTGTTCCTCCTGCTTGGCCAGCGCCTCCAGGGCGGGCAGGACGTCGGCGGCTCCGGCGTCGCCGTCGGCCAGCACGGCCGCCCGCTCCCGCAGGTGTTCCCGCCGACGGGCCAGGGCGGCGCCCAGCTCGGCCACGTCCGTCCCCGGGTTCCGCTTCACGTACGCGGCGAGCTCGTCGGCGTACGCCCGCAGCCCCGCCGCGCTGCCGCCGCTGAGGAGCAACAGATGGCCGCCGCGGCTTCCCGCCTGCTCCGGGGGCGTGTCGGCGCCGGGGTGCCGCCGGGGCCGCGGGGCCTCTTCGAGGACGGTGTGCGCGATGGTGCCGCCGTACCCGTAACTGCCCACCCCTGCCAGGCGCGGCCGGGACCCGGACCGCCACGGAACGTTCCCGGTGACGAGCCGCAGGCCGTTCTCCTCCCACGGGATGCGCGGGTCGGGGCGGGTGGAGACCAGGGAGGCGGGGATCAGCTCGTGCTGGAGCGCGAGGACGGTCTTGATGACCCCGGCGGCCCCGGCGCCCGCTTCCAGGTGCCCGATGTTCGGCTTGGCGGAGCCGATCAGACACGGTTCGGACACCGCGCGCCCCTGGCCCAGCACGGTGCTCAGCGCGCCCGCTTCCACCGGGTCGCCCGTCGGGGTGCCGGTGCCGTGCGCCTCGACGTAGCCGACGTCGCGGGGGTTCACACCGGCGGTCTCGTAGGCGCGCCGCAGCAGATGCTCCTGGGCCTTCCGGCTCGGGCTCATGATGCCCTCGGTCCGCCCGTCCTGGTGGACCGCGGAGCCGCGGATGAGGGCGAGCACGTCGTCGCCGTCCTCGATGGCGGTGCTGAGCAGTTTCAGGACGACGATGCCGCAGCCCTCGCCGCGCCCGTAGCCGTCGGCTGACTCGTCGAACGCCTTGGACCGCCCGTCGGGCGAGGTGGCACCGGCCTCGTCGAGGACCACGGAAAGGCCAGGGCCCGCGACCAGCATGACGCCGCCCGCGAGCGCCAGCGGCCTCGCCTCGCCCGCCCGCAGCGCCTGGCACGCCTGGTGGATCGCCACCAGCGCCGAGGAGCACGCGGTGTCGACGGAGAGGCTCGGGCCGCGCAGGTCCAGGACGTGGGAGACGCGGTTGGCGACCGCGCACGGCGAACTGCCCACGCCCGTCCACGCCTCGATGTTCGGCAGGTCCTCCAGGAGACGGCGGCCGTAGTCGTCGGAGCCGACGCCGACGAAGACACCCGCGTCGCTGCCCTCCAGCCCGAGCGGCGGGACACCCGCGTGTTCCAGCGCCTCCCAGCACACCTCCAGCGCCAGGCGCTGCTGCGGGTCCATGAGGCGTGCCTCGCGCGCGGAGATGCCGAAGAAGGGGGCGTCAAAACCGGCGATGTCCTCCATGAAGGAGCCCCGGTCGGTCGTGCGCCGCAGCACGGCGGCGTGGCCGACGCCGCGCTCGTCGTACCCCTCCCACCGCTCGGGGGGAAGTTCTCGTACGGCCTCACGGCCCTCGCGCAGGAACGTCCAGAACTCCTGCGGCGAGTTGATCCCGGCGGCGAACCGGCAGCCCATGCCGACGACGGCGACGGGTTCCGGTGTCTCGGCTGGAGCACTCATGTGCTGTGTACCTGTACCTCTCGTGTGCAGCCTCGGGGAGGCGTGACGGCATGTCGCGTCACGCCTCGTCGGGAGGCGGGGCGGGGGTGGTGGGGGTGGGGTGCGCGTGAGGGCGTGGGTCAGGGCGCTGGGCGCCTGCCCGCCGCGCTCAGCAAGGGGTAGGAGTTGACCACGAGCGCTGGGTCCTGGAGCAGGTCCAGGAAGGCGTGGAACTCCCGTTCGCTCAGGCCGGAGGCGAGCAGGTCGTCCATGAGCTGCTCGGCGTTGGCCCGGTGCAGATCTATCCCGGCGCTCTTGCCCGGCCACGCCTGCGCGAACACGGTGGCGCTCATGTGCTCCAGCCCGCCGTCCGCCATGGCCTGCACCACCTTGCGTCCCCACAGCGGGTCGCCGCCCGATGCCTCCAGCAGCATCAGGATCCTGGCGTGCACCCGCTCGAACAGGTCCTTCGCCGCGGGGTCGGGAGCGGCCAGAACCGGCACCCACCCGCAGTCGAACTCCTCCAGCACGAGCCGGCCTCCCGGGCGCAGCGCCCGCACCAGGCGGGACAGCGCCTGACGGCGCTCGGGCACGTGCACCAGCACCAGACGGGCGTGTACGAGGTCGAACTCGCCCTCCGGGAGGGGGTCGTGTGCGACGTCGTGCCGCAACAGCCGTAGGTTCTGGGGCTGTGGGCCGGACTCCATCCACCGCGGCTCGATGTCGGTGACGGTCACCTGCCCGTCGGGGCCCACTGTCTCGGCCAGCCAGTGCCCGACCGTCCCGCCGCCGCCCCCGACTTCGAGACAGCGCCAGCCGGCGCCGATCCCCGTTCTGGCGAGGGCCGCGCGGGAGGCCGGGTCGTAGGTTGCCTCGAGGGCACTGAAGCGGCTGCCGGTCTCCTCGGCACTGTTCTCGAACACGTAGTGGGACACGGCACACCTCCTCGTGTTCTGTGGGTTCCGTACGTGGCCGTGACTCGGTGGCAGTGGCTCGGGCACAGTGATGCTCGGGCACAGTGATTCGTGCCAGTCGGGTTCGTGACAGCCTCTTCTCATCGCAACGCGGGGGGGCCTGACGGGGCAAGCCGCCGCCGTCGGCGGGAGCGTGAAAGCGGTGAACGGCCCGTGCGGAGGAAATGGTCCCGATACCGCGAGACCTGTTGCGGTGGGGAGGACAGGGGACCCATCATCTCGCCCCGGTCGTATGAGATCTTTTGAGACATGAGAGGGTCTGACGGGTGAGCGAGACACCGAAGAACACCCTGCAATACCGCATGGACGGGCCAGAAGGCGCTCCGGCCCTCGTGCTGGGTCCCTCGCTGGGTACCACCTGGCACATGTGGGACCGGCAGATACCCGAGCTCACCCGCAACTGGCGCGTCCTGCGGTTCGACCTCCCGGGCCACGGCGGCTCGCCCGCCTACGGCGCCGATTCGGTCGCCGCGCTGGCCGACCGGCTGCTGGCCACCCTGGACTCGCTGGGCATCGAGCGCTTCGGCTACGCGGGCTGCTCCATCGGCGGCGCCATCGGCATCCAGCTCGCCCTCACCGCACGGCAGCGCGTCTCCTCGCTCGCACTCGTGTCCAGTTCGCCCCGCTTCGGCACTCCCGACTCCTGGCGGCAGCGCGGTGTCGTCGTCCGGACGAACGGCCTCGACCCCGTCGCGCGCTCCACACCCGAGAAGTGGTTCACGGCGGGCTTCGCCGCCGCGCAGCCCGCGATCGTCGAATGGGCCGTCCAGATGGTCCGCACGACCGACCCCGGCTGCTACATCTCCGCCTGCGAGGCCATGGCCGCCTTCGACGCGCGCCAGGACCTGAACCGCATCGGCGTCCCCGCACTCGTCGTCACCGGCGCCGAGGACGAGTCGACGCCGCCCGCCGACGCGCGGGCCCTGGTCGCGGGCATCCCCGACGCACGGCTCGCGATCGTGCCAGGCGCCTCGCATCTGACGCCCGTCGAGCAGCCGGGCGCCGTCACCGAGCTGCTGATCAGGCACTTCACCACCACCTGGCAGGAATCCCCGGCGGGCCCGCCGGCCCCGGCCCCGGTGATCACCCCGGCCCCGCCGCGCGCCTCGGCCGTCGCGGAGCTGGAGTCCGCCGAGCAGGCCGCGATCCGCAAGGACCCGTACGACGGCGGCATCAAGGTGCGCCGCGAGGTGCTGGGCGACGCGCACGTGGACCAGGCGCTGGAGAACACGGACGCCTTCACCGAGGACTTCCAGGACTTCCTCACCCGCTACGCCTGGGGCGAGGTGTGGACCCGCCCCGGCATCGACCGCCGCACCCGCTCGGTGATCACCCTCACGGCGCTCGTCGCGCGCGGCCACCTCGACGAGCTGGCCTTCCACGTCCGCGCGGCCCTGCGCAACGGGCTCACCCCCGCCGAGATCAAGGAAGTGCTGCTCCAGACGGGCGTCTACTGCGGCGTCCCGGCGGCGAACTCCGCCTTCGCGGTCGCGCAGCGCGTGATCCAGGAGGAGACCAAGCCGGAGGACTGAGCCCGTACTCGCCGGGCGCCCCGCGGGTGACGACGGCGCTCCGCGAGAGACAATGGCGGCATGAAGCTGATCAAAAAGGGCCACGCCTGCGTACGGATCGAGCGCGAAGGACGCACGCTCGTCATCGACCCGGGTGGCTTCAGCGAAGGCGACGCCGCCGTGGGCGCGGACGCGGTACTGGTCACCCACGAGCACCCGGACCACTTCGACGAGGGGCGCCTGCGGGCCGCGATGGAAGCCAACCCGGCGGCGGAGATCTGGACCCTGCGCAGCGTCGCCGAGCAGATCTCCACCGTCTTCCCAGGGCGCGTCCACACCGTCGGCGAGGGCGACACCTTCGAAGCCGCGGGCTTCGAGATCGAGGTGCACGGCCAGTTGCACGCCGTCATCCACCCCGACATCCCGCGCATCGCGAACGTCGGCTACGTCGTGGACGGCCAGGTCTTCCACCCCGGCGACGCGCTCACCGTGCCCGAGCGCGACATCGACACCCTGCTGCTGCCCGTGCACGCCCCGTGGAGCAAGGTCTCCGAGGTCATCGACTACGTGCGCGCGGTCGCGCCCCGCCAGGCCGTCGACGTCCACGACAGCCTGCTGACGGACCTCGCGCGGCCCGTCTACGACCGCATGATCGAGAACCTCGGAGGCGTCAGCCACAGCCGTCTCACCCCGGGCGAGAGTGTCAGCCTCGCGCGGTAGATTGCGCGGTATGCGTATCGCGACCTGGAACGTCAATTCGATCACCGCCCGGCTGCCGCGGCTGCTGGCCTGGCTGGAGTCCTCGGGCACCGATGTGGTCTGCCTCCAGGAGCTGAAGTGCTCCGCCGAGGCGTTCCCCGCCGAGCCGCTGCGCGAGCTGGGCTACGAGGCCGTGGTGAACGGCGACGGCAGGTGGAACGGCGTCGCGGTCCTCTCCCGCGTCGGCCTCCAGGACACCGTCGTCGGCCTCCCCGAGGGCCCGGACTACGACGGCGGCCAGGAGCCCCGCGCCGCCGCCGCCACGTGCGGCGGCGTCCGCGTCTGGTCGGTCTATGTGCCCAACGGGCGCGAGATCGGCCACCCCCACTACGCCTACAAGCTGGAGTGGCTCGAAGCGCTCCGCAGGACGGCCGAGAAGGAGGCACCGGGGGAGCTGCCCTTCGCCATCATGGGCGACTACAACGTGGCGCCCACGGATGACGACGTCTGGGACGTCTCCCGCTTCGAGGGCGCCACCCACGTCACCGAGCCCGAGCGCGCCGCGCTGGAGGGCCTGCGCACGGCGGGCCTGTCCGATGTGGTGCCGCGGCCCCTCAAGTACGACCAGCCGTTCACCTACTGGGACTACCGCGAGCTGGGCTTCCCGAAGAACAAGGGCATGCGCATCGATCTCGTCTACGGCAACCAGCCCTTCGCCACCGCCGTCAAGGACGCCTACGTCGACCGCGAGGAGCGCAAGGGCAAGGGCGCCTCGGACCACGCCCCGGTCGTGGTGGACCTGGAGCTGTAGCGCCCGGTGAGGGCTCTTCCCGCGAGAGGAGCCCTCACCGGTCCTGCCTCAGCCTCAGCCCGCCAGCTTCCGCAGGTCGACGGACTCGCCCAGCCTGCGCAGCCCCGCGTCGCCGGGGTGCAGATGGTCGCCGCTGTCGTAGGCGGGCAGCATCCGCTGCGGGCGCTCCGGGTCGCGGATCGCCGCGTCGAAGTCGAGCACCGCGTCGAAGGTGCCGCCGTTCTCGCGGATGAAGTCGTTCACCTTCGTGCGACGGGCTTCCACCTCGGCCGTGCAGTCGTGGTAGCCCTCGCACGGCGCGATCGTCGCGGCCACCACGCGGATGCCGCGCTCCCTGGACCGCTGCGCGATGGCCTTCATCCCGGCGATGACCTGCTCGGGCGTGGTGTCCCAGCGCACGTCGTTGATGCCCTCGAAGAGGACGACGGTACGCACGTCGGTCTGCGCCAGCACGTCGCGCTCCAGCCGGTGCTGGGCGCTCACCCCGCCCGTGTCGGTGCTGACGCCGTCGCCCGGATAGCGGTCGGTGACGATCCGGTTCGCCGAGATGCCGTGGTTCAGCACGCCGTAGCGCGGCACCTCGTTCTGGTCGAGCAGCCGCCTGGCCAGCACGTTGGGCCAGCGCCTGTTGGCGCCCTCCGTCGACTTCACACCGTCGGTGATCGAGTCCCCGAGCGCGACGACCGAGCCGGGCCCGCCCCGCACGTCCACGCCCGTCAGCAGCGGCCACACGGACGTCGACGCGGTGTAGGCGCCGCCGCCCGCCTCACCCGTACGGTCGCCGCTGCCCTCCTCGCTCAGATACGAGCGCTGGATGGCCTGGCTGTGCACGGGCGCCGCCGCGACAGGGCCCGGCAGATGGATGCTCACCAGCAGATTCGTGTCCGCGGGCACGGAGAAGCCCACGGGATCGCTGACAGCCCGCGCGCCCGCGGGAATGCGCGTACCGTCCCGGCCGCCGAAGCGCAGTGGCACCGGAGCGCCCTTGGCGGCCGCGCCCTCGCCCTGCACGGCGATGGAGGCGTGGCCGATCTCGACCGGGGTGGAGGCGAAGGTGTTCTCCAGCCGGATGCGGGCCTTCGGGCCCCCGGCGGAGGTGTGCACCACCAGCCGCATCGTCCGGTCCCGCCAGCCGCCCATGTCCGTGTAACCGGCGGGACTCGCCGACCAGCTGCCCGTCCAGCCCGGCGACCCGGCGCGCAGGGAGGCCGCGAAGACGTGCAGATCGGCGTCGCGGCCCGGATCGCGCGGCAGCTCGACGGAGCGCACCTCGCGCCCCTTCTTCACCGGCACCGTCACCGCGTACAGCTTGGCCTTCTCGTCGAGTTGCCCCGACGTCGCGGTGTTGACGTGGGGGAGCGCCACCGACTTCGTCGCCAGGGGGCCGCCGCGCCAGTCGGGCGCCCGCAGCGTGTACGCGCTGCGCGAGCCGTCCGCGTACCGCACCGTCCCGCTCCCGCTCACCTCACCGGCTGCGCCGCCCGGTGAAGTGGCCGCGACCAGGAAGGAGATGGCGTCGCCCGCGCCGCGCAGCCGCACGCGCTGCCCGTCGGCGCGCACGTTGTCCGGCTGCCCCGGGCGCCGCTCCGGCCAGCGCAGGGTGGCGGCGTCGAGGTCGAGTGTGCTGCCGGGGGACCATCCGGCGGCGCGCAGGTCCTGCGCGGAGAGCGAGTTGCCAGCCCCGTCGAAGTCGGCCCTCCCGGGGCGTTTGTCGTCGCTCACGGCCCGGTTGTCGAAGAGCCGCTCCAGAGGAAGCGGCTCGTGGGTGGTGGTGGTTCCGCCGTCCGCGCGCTCCTCGGCCACCGCGAGCGCCGGAGCGCTCACGGCGGTCACCAGGACCGCGACGGATGAGACGGAGGCTCTCCACAGACGTCTGTGCACGGATCAGCCCTCTCGTGCGACTCCAACAGTCGTGTGTGCGGCCCCGATTCGATCGAGGCCCGGTGAAGGTAGGGAGGCGAGGGGGTGTCGTCAAGGTAGCGTCGTCCGGTCGGTAGGCCGGGGGCCGCCGGGGGCACCTCCCAGCGGTAGCTGGGGGAGTCTGGTGCGTGCGGTCGCAAGGCGGAGGGAGGAAAGCGCAGGGGGCCCCTCCCAGCCCGCAGGGCCTGGGGGAGGGCTGCGCTGACGACCGACAACGTCGCGAGCGTGCGTGCCAGGCGCCGCGGCCCAGGCGGGACGTTGAGGACACCCCCTCGGGGTCGTCAAGGTGTCCAGCAGGGCAAACGGCGCGCGCTGTGTACCGCGCGCCTGTGGTGTCGGGGGCGGGACGGGTGCCACTCTGATCTGTATGAACATCCCCTTCCTGGACAACTGGCGCAAGCGGCGCGCCGACGGCGAGGGCGTCGGGCTCGCGGAGGCGATGTCACGGGACCCGGAATCGGTCACGCAGTTGCTCTCCGAATGTCAACTGCTGCGCGACCAAGCGGAGGACGCCGGGGTCGAACTCAACGACACCCCGGAGTCGTTGGCGGCCCTCGACCAGCTCCTCCCGCGCTGGCGCGAGGACCCCGAGATCTCGCCCTGGCTGGGCAGCGACGCGGGGCTCTACCTCGGTACGGTCCTCGTGCGTACGGTGCCGGGCACGGCGTGGGTGCTGAGCGAGGACGGGCAGCCCGTGGTGCGGCTGACCTCCGGCAGGGAGCTGGACGTCCTGGAGGAGGGCGCGGCCTGGGCGGAGACGGGCACTCCGGAACTGTCCCAGCTCTACGGGGAGGCCACTCAGAGCTGACCTCCCGTCAACGTTTCCCCCGACTGCCTCGCGGACGCTGGGCCGTACGGGGGTAACCGGAACCGGCCGGGGGGCGCTCGACCGAACGGGTGGGGCGGGGCGGTCGCGGGTCAGCCCGTGAAGCGGATGCCGTACTCCAGGCGCCAGCGGTCGGCCCGTACGACGATGTCGGAGGTCTCCACCGGGCGGTCCTCCTCGTCGTAGTGGGTGCGTTCGACGGCCGTGACGCACTGGCCCGGCGAGCAGCCCAGGCTCTCGGCCTCGGGGCTGGTGGCTGGCCGGGCGCCCACGAGTTCGGCGGCCCGCACCACGCGGATGCCGATGGCGGCGAGCCTGCCCCGCACGCCCCGTCGCGCGTAGGGCCCGCGCTCTGGATAGAGCACGTCGGTGCCCTCGGTGATGGCGAGGGGCTCCCAGCTCGTGGCGAGCTGAACGGGGCGGCGGTCGGCGAGATACTCGTACTGGGTGCACATCACGCGCTCGCCCGGCGTGATGCCGAGGCGCTCCGCGATACGGGGTGGTGCGACGGTCGCCGTGGAGGTCGCCTCCCAGGCGATGGCGGCGAGCTGGTCCTCGTCGGCTCCCTCGCCCTCGTCGGAGGAGGCGACGCGGGCGGCGAAGGGGGAGTCCACCGCGCCGGTGGAGCGCAGGAGGGTGCCGACGGGGGCGCGGTCGGCGACGAAGACCCCGCGGCCGAACTGGCCCTCCGCGTAGCCCGCGGCCTTGAGTACGCGTACGGCGCGGTCGACGGTCTGGTCGCTGGCCTCGTAGGAGCGCTTGAGTTCCGAGCGGGAGGGGATGCGGGCGCCGACGGTCAGCGTCCCCTCGTCGATCTGACGGCGCAGGTCGTCGGCGATCCGCTGGTACACCGGTCTGGCGTCAGCCATCACGGGCTCCTTTCCCCTCAGGTGAACCCGAGGCTAGGTACCCAGGCGGGGCCTCCGTACCTAGGGCGCGCTGTCGCGCTAGGCCCCCGATGAACCGGTTCCGCCCCTGTGCGCTGCGACGCGAGGGCCCACGGTGCGTTGGTGCTGCGCCCCGCATTCCCCCCAGGAGGGGGACCCCCTCACCCCCACGCTGACGCTCCCCACCCATATCCCGGTCCGGTTTCCGGGGCCCGCTTCACGGGGTGGTTGCGCGGGACGGTTGGCCGGTGTGGTGCGCGCTGTAGGGTCCCGCGCTGATTTTTGTGACCCTACCCGGGGGTGCCGTCGTGTGGCTTGGCGCCGTGTTCGGGTGCGGCTGTGTGGCTTCGGCGCGGCGTGTGGTTGCGGTGCGGTGCGGCTGGCGCCGCGTGGTTCTTGGCTTGTGCCGGTGGTCGTGTGGGGTGCGTGGGTGCGGGGTGTCCGGTGCCGCGCCGGGGTGTCTCCTCGGCGTGAAGCTTTCGTTTTCGGCTTTCCGCCGTCGTTCGTCTCGACCTGCGGGGACACCCCACCGCGTCCCCGTCCCGCCGGTGACCCTCCTCTGCTCCGGGTGGGCTGAGCCCGGCCACACCCCCGGCGCCGGGACCTACGGTCCC
>NZ_BAAGSO010000125.1:42857-78145 GCF_054782395.1 Streptomyces daliensis
CCGGGCCGACCGTCCCGCGCAACTCCCCCTGTCGGGGGTGCGCAGCCCCGGGGTGCCCCTTGGGGGTTTCGTTCGCGTGCTGCGGGCCGGTGGGTGGGGTTGTGCCCATCCTCCCCCAGCTACCGTTGGGAGGTGCCCCCTCGCCATGCGGAACGCCTGCCCACAACAGGGGTGGCCGGGTCCGTGCGGCACGGCACCGGCTCACGGCCACGGCGAGCCGTCGCCGTCAGCTGCCCGTGGCAGGGGCGGAGCCCCTCCGGCGAGGCACTGGGGCGGGCGCATGGGTGCCGATGAGGCACCGGTCCACAGCGTGGGAACAAGCGGAGGGGTCACCGGCCGATAGTTGGCCACCGGGTGGGAGGTGGTGCGGTGGGGTGTCCCCGCAGGTCGAGCAAGTCACCGGCCGAGGGCCGAACACGAGACCTTCACGCCGAGGAGACACCCCGGCGCGGCGCCGACCCCCACCACACAGCAACCCCACACGGCCACCGGCACAAGCCAAGAATCACGCGGCGTCAGCCGCACCGCACCGCAACCACACGCCGCGCCGTAGCCACCCACCCGCACCCGGCGACGAAACCCCAGGGGCGCCCCCACTGGCGACGGCGCGCCAAAACAGTTGTGGGCAAGCGTCTCGCTCGGCGGGACGGGTGGGCACAACCCGTGCCACCGGCCCGCAACACGCGAACGAAACCCCAAAGGGGCACCCACACAGCGCACCCCCACGAGAAACGGGCACCCCGTGTGACCTTCACCCCGCACCCCGTGAAGGGGCACAGCCCGATGAAGGGGCAACCCTGTGTTTCCTTCCGCACCCCGCGAAGGGGACCCGCGTGTCCTGGCGGAAGTGTCGTATTGATGACGATAGTTTGCGGTTTCCATGGAACCGCTGATCACGCTGCGCGGCGTCAACAAGCACTACGGAAGGCTCCATGTCCTCCAGGACATCGACCTCACCGTCGGCCGCGGAGAAGTGGTGGTCGTCATCGGCCCCTCCGGCTCCGGAAAGTCGACGCTCTGCCGCACCATCAACCGGCTGGAGGCCGTCGAGTCCGGCACCATCACGCTCTCGGGCCAGCCGCTCCCCGCGGAGGGGAAGGCGCTGGCGCGGCTGCGCAGCGAGGTCGGCATGGTCTTCCAGTCGTTCAATCTCTTCGCGCACAAGACGGTCCTCGCCAACGTCATGCTCGCGCCGCTCAAGGTGCGCAGGAAGCGCAAGGACGAGGCCGAGCGCAGGGCGCGGGAGCTGCTGGAGCGGGTCGGGCTCGCGGCGCACGCCGACAAGTACCCGGCGCAGCTCTCCGGCGGCCAGCAGCAGCGCGTCGCCATCGCCCGCGCCCTGGCCATGGACCCGCAGGCGCTGCTCTTCGACGAGCCCACCTCCGCGCTCGACCCGGAGATGATCAGCGAGGTGCTGGAGGTCATGCGGCAGCTCGCCGAGGACGGCATGACGATGGTCGTCGTCACCCACGAGATGGGGTTCGCGCGTTCCGCGGCGCATCGCGTGGTCTTCATGGCCGAGGGCCGGATCGTCGAGGACCGCACACCGGAGGAGTTCTTCACGGCGCCGGAGAGCGACCGTGCCAAAGACTTCCTGTCCAAGATCCTCAAGCACTGAGAGGGCGAACCGTGCGACGACGACCGCGCCGTACCGTCCGTACGCCATCCGCCCCCGCGCGGGCCTCGCGCGCCATGGCCGGGCTGTGCGCGCTGGTGCTGCTGGCGCTGCTCGCGACCGCGTGCGGGCGCTCTGGCAGCCCTCCCGCGCGGGGCCCGCAGCCGCCGCGACCGCCCTCCTACGCTGTCGACGAGGGCTTCACGCTGCCCGCGTCCGACACCTGGAAGCGGGCCAGGCAGCGCGGGTATCTGACGGTGGGCGCCAAGGAGGACCAGCCGGGGATGGGGGAGATGAACCCCGCGACGGGCGCCTACTCCGGCTTCGACGTCGAGATCGCCAGGATGCTCGCCGCTTCCCTCGGCTTCGACCCGGACAAGGACGTGCGCTTCAAGGCCATCGCCTCGGCGAACCGCGAGACGGCGCTCCAGAACGGCCAGATCGACTACTACGTCGGCACGTACACCATCAACGACGGCCGCAAGAAGCTCGTGGGCTTCTCAGGGCCGTACTACATCGCGGGCCAGAAGCTGCTGGTGCGCGCGGACGAGAAGGGGATCACGGGCCCCGGGTCCATGGCGGGCCGCAAGATCTGCTCGGCCGTCGGCTCCACCCCGTATCAGCGGATCGTCGCGGACTATCCGAAGGCGAGGCCCGTCGCGTACGACAGCTACGCGATCTGCGTCGACAACCTCCTGAACGAGCAGGTGGACGCCGTCACCACCGACGACACCATCCTGCTCGGCTACGCGGCCAAGGATCCCGAAGGGCTGAAGGTCGTGGGCAAGCCGTTCTCCGAGGAGCCCTACGGCATCGGCGTCCCCAAGCCGGACAAGGCGCTGGCCCGCGCGCTCGACGACGCGCTGGAGGAGCGGGAGAGGAACGGCGACTGGAAGAAGGCGTACGACGCCACGCTGGCGCTCTCCGGTGAACCGGCGCCCAGGCCGCCCGCCATCGACCGCTCGCTGACGAGCTGAAAGGGGGGACGGCCGAAGCCATGAACGGACTCGACGTACTCACCGACAACTTCTCGCTCTACGGCGAGGGGTTCCTCGGCACGCTGCGGCTGACCGTCTACGCCTCGCTCCTCGCCCTCGCGGTCGGCGTCGTGATGGCGGGCTGCCGGGTCGCGCCCGTCGCGGCGCTGCGGGCGCTGGGCACCGCGTGGGTGACGGTGCTGCGCAACACCCCGCTGACGCTGCTGTTCTTCGCGATGCTGCTGGGGCTGCCGCGCTTCGGGGTGGCGCTGCCCTTCGAGGTCTTCGCCGTGCTGGCCCTGGGCTGCTACACGTCGGCGTTCATCTGCGAGGCGGTCCGCTCCGGCATCGGCACGGTGCCCGTGGGCCAGGGCGAGGCGGCGCGCAGTCTGGGGATGACGTTCGGCCAGACGCTGGCCACGGTGATCCTGCCGCAGGCGTTCCGCACCGTCATCCCGCCGATCGGCTCCACGCTCATCGCGCTGGCCAAGAACTCCGCCATCGCGGGGTCCTTCAGCGTCGTCGAGCTGCTGAGCACGTACAAGACGCTCAACGAGAACGGCTACAGCATCATCTGGAGCTTCGTCTGGATCGCGCTGGGTTATCTCGTCCTGACCCTGTCCATCAGTGCGCTCTTCAACGCGCTGGAGAAGCGCTACGGAGTCGCCCGGTGATCCCGCTCGGTACGTCCCGGACCACGACGAAGGCCAGGCCGAAGGCCGCTTCGCAGGCCACGTCCACCGCCCTCTACGACATCCCCGGGCCCAGGGCCCGCGTCCGGCACCGGGTCTACGGTGTCGTCGCGACGCTGCTGCTGGCCGCGCTGGCGGCCTGGCTGATTCATCTCCTTGTCGACACGGGCCAGTTCGAGGCGGCCAAGTGGCGGCCCTTCGCCTACGAGGGCATCCAGGAGCTGCTGCTGCGGGGGCTGGGCAACACGCTCAAGGCGTTCGCGCTGGCCGCCGTGCTCTCGCTCGCGCTCGGCGCGGTGCTGGCGGCTGGGCGGCTCTCGGAGCACCGGCCTGTGCGCTGGGTGGCGACGCTCCTCGTGGAGTTCTTCCGCGCCATGCCGGTGCTGGTCATGATCTTCTTCGTGTTCGTGGCGCTCCAGGTCCAGCCGCTGCCCGCGCTCGTCGCCGGTCTGACGCTCTACAACGGCTCCGTGCTCGCGGAGGTCTTCCGCACCGGAGTGGTCTCCGTGGACAAGGGCCAGCGGGAGGCGGCCTACGCGCTGGGGATGCGCAAGACGCAGGTGATGACCTCGGTGCTCGTGCCGCAGGCCGTGCGCGCCATGCTGCCGACGATCATCAGCCAGCTCGTCGTCGCGCTCAAGGACACCTCGCTCGGCTACCTGATCACCTTCGAGGAGTTCCTGCACGCGGGCAAGCTCATCGCGATCAACCTCGACTACGCCATGCCGTTCATCCCCGTCGTCATCGTCATCTCGGCGATCTACATCGGGCTGTGCATGCTGCTGTCCTGGTTCGCGCAGTGGGTCGCGCGGCGCGAGCGGCGCAGCGTCAAGACCGAGGCCGTCGAGGTCAACAGGGCGGAGGCGGGCTCCACGATGCCCGGCTCGCGGGCCTGAGCCTTACGACGAAATCCGTTGGTGTGCCGGGCGCCCGGTTGCCAGGCTTGGGGCATGACCTCCCAGACCGACGCGACGTCCGGCCACTCCTGGCTCGGCAGGCCCATCGACGCACGCCCGCTGTTCGCCCCGGAGCACGCGGCGCTGATGGCCACTCTCAGGAAGCTGCGGCCCGCCGACTGGCGCAGGGAGGCCGTGCCGGGCTGGACCGTCGCCGATCTGGCCGCGCATCTGCTCGGCGACTTCTACGGGCGCCTCGGCCGCCGCGACGGCCACGACGGCGGGCTCGCCTTCGCGCCGGGCGAGACGCTGGAGGCGTTCATCCACCGCGCGAACCACGAGTGGGTCGAAGCGCACCGCCGGGTCGGCCCGGCCGCGCTCACCGACACCCTGGAGCTGGTCGGCGGCCAGGTCGCCCGGTACTTCGAGGCCGCCGACCCGGACGAACCGTTGCTGGGTGTGTCCTGGGCCGGTGCGGACCCGGCCCCCATGTGGCTCGACAGCGCACGGGAGTTCACCGAGCACTGGACACACCGTCAGCAGATCCGGCACGCCGTCGGCCAGGGCACCGATCCCGATCCGCGCTCCCTGTCGGTGGTCCTGGACACCTTCCTTCGGGCACTGCCGCACACTCTGCGCGGTACCCACGCGCCCGTCGGCACCCAGGTCAGGGTGGACGTCGAGGGCCCGCCCTGCGGCGCCTGGACCGTCACCGCGACGGAGACCAAGGGCCGCTGGTCCCTGGCCGAACCCGGGGCCGGGCCGCCCGCGGCGCGCGTCGCGCTGGACGCGGAGACCGCCTGGCGGCTGTGCACCCGGGGTATCGGCCCGGCTTCGGCCCTTGCCCGTGCCCGCGTCGACGGTGACCGTCAACTCGCCGCAGCGGTCTGCGAGATCGTGTCCATCGTCTACTGATCCGTCTGCTGAACCGGCTGCTGACCGGCCGTCGGTCACTGACCCACCGTCAGGTTCCCGCCCGTCAGCCGACCGCGCGGTGGCCGCCCCTGCGTGAGCCGTTCGCGGGCGGGGGAGTGGGCTGCGGGGAGGTGGCGGCGCGGGTCACGTCGTCGACCAGTTCCACGACGTCGGGCCCGTAAGCCTGCGAGTTGACGACCTTCAGCAGGAGGCAGAACGTGCCGGTGGGCCCGTACTTGCGGCCCAGGCGGGCGTGGTGGCGGGCGAGATAGCGGGCCGCTGCCTGGTTGGTGATCCCGCTCTGGCCGCACAGCAGGAACACGGGCCGCGGGGTGTCCCCGTCCTGCTGGCCAGCGGTGAGGCGGGCGAGCAGAACGTACTCGGTGATGCCCTTGTCCATCCGGTAGCGCTCGCTGCCGATGGTGAACGCGGCGCGGTCGGGCCCCGGTTCCGGATCCGGGTTGACGCTCACCCCCGGCAGCAGCGACCGCAGATGCGCCAGCGTGCGGCGGTTGGACGCCGGGCCGCCGAGGCAGAACTCGGTGCGCTCGCCGAAGCCCTGCTGCGCGGTCTCGTGCGAGATGATGTTCGCGTGCGCGCGGCAGTCCTTGATGAGCGCGGACAGCTCCAGCAGCGCGTACACATCGCGCCGGTGCACGGCGAGTTCGGCCGTGGCCGGGTCGCGGTTGACGATCAGCAGGCACTCGGAGTTGTCGGGCAGCCCGAAGAACCGCTGCGTGCGCCGTAGTCGGCGTCGCCACAGGTACGTACGCGCGAACCAGCCGAGCGCCGCGGTGACGGCCGCCGCGAGCACGCCGAGCACGATCTCCCGCAGGTAGTCATCCATGGGGCGGCAGCGTACAGGCGTACGACGGAAGCGGAACGCCGAGTTACTGACGTGTGCAGAACACGCGGGCTAGGCTGCGCTGACGCTCGTCGACAGGAGGCACTCATGCGGCGCACGCACCGCCGGTCAGCCCGGTTCCTGGCCCTGTTCACCGCGGCGGTCGCGGTGGGCGCGCTGACAGCGGGCGCGCCGCCGCCCGACCGCGCCGGGAACGGGAGCACGCCCGAGAAGACGCCGGTCGCCGTCGGCGAGGGCGGCGCCGTCTCCAGCGTCGACCCCGATGCCTCGGCCGCGGGCATCGAGGTGCTGCGCAAGGGCGGCAACGCGGTGGACGCCGCCGTAGCGACGGCGGCTGCCCTGGGCGTCACCGAGCCGTACTCGGCGGGCGTCGGAGGCGGCGGCTACTTCGTCTACTACGACGCGGCCAGCCGTCAGATCCGCACGCTCGACGGCCGCGAGAAGGCGCCGCTGAGCGCCGACAAGAACCTCTTCCGCGAGGACGGCAAGGCCATACCCTTCGCGGAGGCCGTCACCAGCGGACTGTCCGTCGGCACCCCGGGCACGGCCGCCACCTGGCAGAAAGCCCTCGACTCCTGGGGCAACCGCTCCCTCGCGCAGGCGCTGTCCCCCGCCGAGAAGCTGGCGCGCGGCGGCTTCGAGGTCGACGAGACCTTCCGCAAGCAGACCGCCGACAACGAGGACCGCTTCCGCGACTTCCCCGCCTCCGCGAAGCTCTTCCTCCCCGGCGGCGAACTGCCGGAGGTCGGCTCGACCCTCCGCAACCCCGACCTCGCCGCCACCTACCGCACCCTCGGCCGCAAGGGCGCCGACGCGCTGTACGAGGGCGCCATGGCCCGCGACGTGGTGAACACCGTGCGCAAGCCGCCCGTCGCCGACGACGCGGAGCGCAGGGTGCGGTCCGGCGATCTGACGGCCGACGACCTGCGGACGTATACCGTCCGCCAGCAGGAGCCGACCAGCACCGACTACCGCGAGTACGAGGTCTACGGCATGGCCCCGTCCTCCTCGGGCGGCACCAGCGTGGCCGAGGCGCTCAACATCCTGGAGGGCACGGACCTCGGCGGCATCAGCGAGAAGGAGTACCTGCACCGCTACATCGAGGCCAGCCGCCTCGCCTTCGCCGACCGCGGCCGGTGGGTGGGCGACCCCACCCAGGAGGATGTGCCCACCAAGGGCCTGCTCTCCCAGGAGTTCGCCGACTCGCGCGCCTGCCTGATCCAGGACGACAAGGCCCTGACCAGCCCCGTCGCGCCCGGCGACCCCAGCGATCCGCGCCCCTGCGAAGCCGGTGACAAGGCGGCCCCGACGACGTACGAGGGCGACAGCACCACCCATCTGACGGCCTCCGACAAGTGGGGCAACGTCGTCGCCTACACGCTCACCATCGAGCAGACCGGCGGCAGCGGCATCACCGTGCCCGGCAGGGGCTTCCTCCTCAACAACGAACTGACGGACTTCTCCTTCGAGCCCGCCGACCCCGCGGTCCACGACCCCAACCTGCCGGGACCCGCGAAGCGTCCGCGCTCCTCGATGTCCCCGACGATCGTGCTGGAGGAGGGCAAGCCGGTGCTGGCCCTCGGCTCGCCCGGCGGCGCCACCATCATCACGACCGTCCTCCAGACCCTCATCAACCACCTGGACAGGAAGCTCCCCCTGGTGGACTCCATCGCAGCGCCCCGCGCCAGCCAGCGCAACGCGGCCCAGACCGAACTGGAACCGGGCCTGTGGAACCGCACCGCACTGCGGGGCCAGTTGGAGGAACTGGGCCACTCCTTCAAGCAGAACCCCGAGATCGGCGCCGCGACGGGCATCCAGCGACTGCCCGACGGGCGCTGGCTCGCGGCGGCGGAGAAGACGCGCAGGGGAGGGGGCGCGGCGATGGTCGTGAACCCGTGAGGCGGTGAGCCTCTGAGGCGGCGGCGCGGGGGCCCACGTCAGGCCGCCTGGCCCGGCGAGATGCTTCGCGACTACTGGCGCGACGCCGAGGAACGCTGACTGAACATTCAGGCAGGCAGCCGCGCGGCGGGCGTCTGTCTCGGCCTGTCCCTGGGCAGCGCATCGATGCGCTACGGGCACAGGAAAGGAGTACGTAGCCTCGCCGTAACACCCCGCGTAACACGGCTGGTGTCGAATGCGCGCATGGCTGACATGCCCGCGGCGGCACACCGCCTACCGCAAGCCGTCAGCGCGTTCACCGCTGAGCTGCGCTGGCTGACCGCACTCCTCCACCCCGGCGAGGGCTGGTACGGCGTCTTCGTCGGCAACGACCCGGCGGGCATGCGGGAGTGCCTGGAAGGGCGGGAGATCCCGCCGTGGGACGTGGTCGCCTCGCTGATCCAGGACCTCGTGGGGCGGCACGGCCAGGAAGCGGGCGCGCGGGCGGGGGAGCGGCTGCGGGAGCGGTACGCGGACTCCGTCGCCGCGTACGACGATCTGGTGGGCGGCGAGCCGGTACTGCGCGACCGCCTCGACGCCGTGCGCCGCGAGCGCGACGAGGCGGCGCGGCGCGTCCGTGACCTCGTCGCGCTCGACGGGGGCTCCGGCACGGACCTCGCGTGGGCCCGCGACCACCACGCTCGCGCGAGCGCCCGCTGCACGGAACTGACCGCCCGCCTCGCGGCGTCGCGTACCCGCGCGGCGGGCGTGGGCGTGCACGGGAACGGGGCCCAGGCGGTGCCGGCCGGCGGCCAGGACCCCCGGCACGAGCGCTCCTCCGGCGAGGGCGCCGGGCACGAGCACGGGCACGGGGACGGGTACGAGCACGGGGACGGTTCCGGGGCCGGTGCGGGGGCGGCGTCCGGCAAGCGTGACAAGTGGCGGGGGCGGCCCAGGGGTTCACGGTTCGCCGGGGTCGTCGAGGAAGGGGCGCGTGACGCGCCCGTGCCCAGCCTGGTGCCGCCCGGCGCGCCCGGCGTCGTGGAGCGTGCCCCGCGCGGAGCACGGTTCGCCGGAGCTGTGGACGAGGACGAGGCTGAGGGCGTGGACGAGGCGCCCGCCGCGTACGGCGGACCCGGTGCGGACGACGAGGAGTGGGCGAGGGCGCGCGGCGCGGCGGCCGGGGCCGTCGCGCGCATGGCGCGGCTGCGCGAGGCGGGGCGGCCCGGCGAGACGCACGTCGTGCTGTGCGAGGCCGCGGCCTGGCCCGCGCTCCATCTCGCCGCCATGGCACGGGAGTTGGCCGACGCGGGCCTGAACGCCGACGTGGCGACCCTGCTGTGGGAGGCCGCCTCGCTGCCCCCGGAAGCGCTCGCCGCCGCGGCCGACGCGCTCGCGGCGACGGGCCGCGCCGAGGACTGCGCACAGTTGCTGCGCCAGGGCGTCGCGCGCCCCGTCGAGGAGGTGTCGGCCACCGCGCTCGCCCTGCACGGCGCGAGCCGCGCCGACGAGGCGGCCCAGTTGCTGTCGGCGCTCGTCCGCGCCCGTACCCCCGTCGAGGTGGCCGCGGCCGCGCACGCGGACCCCGCGACGCTCGTCCCCTCCCTCCTCGACGCAGCGCGTGCCGTCTCCCCGCACCACTACCGCTCCGTCGCCAACGCGCTGCGCGGCACGGGCCTCCCCGGTGTGCCAGAGCCCGGCAAGGGCTGACGGGAACGGGCTGACGGGCCACGTACCACGGCCCGGAAAGGTCGCCCCGGAAAGATCAGCGC
Organism: Streptomyces daliensis; assembly: GCF_054782395.1. NCBI lineage: Bacteria > Bacillati > Actinomycetota > Actinomycetes > Kitasatosporales > Streptomycetaceae > Streptomyces > Streptomyces daliensis. The sequence goes on from NZ_BAAGSO010000125.1 coordinate 52,468, forward strand.
TCGCGGTTCGTACGGGGGCGCAGCGCGCGGTCCGTCACGGTCAGGGCGAGGACGACGAGGGCCAGCACGCCCGTGGTCAGGGCGATGCCGTGCAGGCCGGAGTCGTCGGCGTGGTGCCCGTAGAAGAGGGCGATGAGGCTGGCGGCCGTGATGGCGCCGATGTACTGCGCGGTGCGCTGGAGCCCGGCCGCCGCGCCCACTCCGTCGGGCGGCGCCTGTGCGGCCACGGCGGCCTGATTGCCGGTGCCCGCGAGGCCCTGCGGCAGTCCGAACAGCACGGACGCCAGGAGCACGACGGCCAGCGGGGTGCCGTCGTGCGCGAGCAGCAGCACGCCGCTCCCCGCGACGAGGAGTACGGCGGCGAGCGTCAGCGGGCCCCGGATGCCCTTCGTACGGGCGCCGAGCAGCGAACACGCGGCGGCGGCCCCTGACATGGGCAGCATGATCAGGCCCGCGTGGAAGGAGGAGTAGCCGTGCGACTCCTCCAGCCACTGCGCGAAGCCGTACATGACGCAGTAGATGACGAGATACGCGAGCCCGTGCCGCAGATATGTGCGGGCCAGCGCGCGGTTGCGGCCGAGCATGCGCAGGTCGAGGAAGGGGGAGGGGCGGCGCAACTGCCACCACACCAGCACGGCGCCGCACACCGCGACGGCGGGCAGCAGGAGCCAGCGCGGGTGCGCGACGTCCATGAGGAAGACCATCGCGGCGGTGAGGGTGGCCGCGAACAGCAGTATCCCCAGCGGATCCAGCCCTCCGCCCCGCCTGTCGCGGCCTCCGCCCCGCCCGTCGCCTCGCTCGCCATGTGCGCCCCGCTCGCCCCGTACGCGCGCGTCGCCGCGCGGCAGCCACAGCGCCGCGAGGACGAGCCCGACGAGCGCGACCGGCACGTTGACCGCGAAGATCGCGCGCCAGCCCGCCGTCGCCGTGAGCACTCCGCCCAGCACGGGCCCGACGGCCGCGCTGCCCAAGGAGGCCAGCGAGAGCCGCGCCAGCACGGGACGCGGCGTCGGCACGCCCAGCCGCAGGGACTCGGCCCGCAGCACCGCCATCGCGCAGGGGTACGCGGCCGAGGTACCGATCCCGAGCAGCACTCTGGACGCGATCAGCCAGCCGAACGCGGGCGCCAGCGCCCCGACGACACCCGCCGCGACGACGATCGCCAGCCCCGCCAGGAACACCCGCCGCGCGCCCAGCAGATCGGCGAGCCGCCCCATCGTGGGCTGCGCGACGGCGCTGGCGAGGTAGAGCGAGGCCACCAGCCACGCGGTGTCGGCCGCGCCCACGCCGAAGGCGTGGCCCACGGAGACGAGGGCCGTGGCGATCATCGTGGAGTTGACGGGGTTGAGCACCGCGCCCAGCAGCAGCGGCGTCATCAGCCGCGCGCCGAAGGCCCGGCTGCCCGACCCGGATCCGTCGAGCCCGGGCCTGGACCCGGACCCCTCCAGCCCGGGACCGGTACGTATCCCCGACGGCGCGTCCTCCGCCGAGGCCGACGCCGACGCCGACGGGGACGCGGACGATGACGCGGACGTACCGCTCATTCGCCCATCAGCCGCTTCAGCAGCCCCGTGGCCTCGGCGAGGGTCTGCCGCTCCTGTGGCGTCAGCCGGGTCTCGATGGCCTCGGCGAGCCAGTCGTACTTGGCGCGGCGCAGCTCGGCGAGCGAGGCGCGCCCCGCCTCCGTCAGCGCGAAGACGACCTGGCGGCCGTCGGTGGGGTGGGCGCTGCGTGCCAGGACGCCCTGTTCCTCCAGTGTGCCGACGGTCGTCCGCATCGACTGCGGACGCACCAGTTCAGCGCGGGCCAGCGCGGCGATGGTGGTGGGCCCGCCGCTGTCGACGCGGTGCAGCACGGCGCGCTGCGAGGGGGTGAGCCCCGCGACGGGCGACGCGGCACGCAGCCGCCGCATGAGCCCGCCCACCACGGTGGCCAGCTCGACGGCGGCCTCTTCCCGCGCCTCCGCCGCCTCGGCGCCCGTACCCGCGCCCGCACTCCTGTCCATGCTCCCGACCGTACGTTTTCGACAGGGAAACTTGCAAGTTTCCCTGTCGAAAATGGGAAGGGGTGCGCTCAGTCCCCGAACGGCACCGCCACCGTGGACGGGTCGTCGGCCGGAGAGGAGAAGGAGAGCCGTGCGTCGGACGGGTTGTGGTCGATGTAGAGGGGGTCGGCGCCGTCGATGACGAGGGCGAGCCGGTGCCCGGCGGGCACGTCGTACGCCGTCGAGAACAGCTCCGCGTCCACGGTGAAGGGCTCGCCCGGCGTCTTCCCGTGGAAGGTGAAGGGCGCGTTGGTCACCAGCTTGCCCGTGCCGAGGGGGCCCACGTCGTAGAGGTAGGCCACGCCCGTGCCGCTGGACGCCTTGCTGGTCACGGTCGTGTGCAGGGTGGTCGTGCCCCGCACGCGCCGCGTCTCCTCGTACCGCTCGGACTGCCAGACCGCAGCGCGTGAGCGCGGCAGCAGCGGCATCGAGGCGGTCGGGGGGAGCTTGAGGAACTGGTCGAGCGCGTTGCTCAGCAGCACGAGGCCGCCGTTGGCGCCGGAGTCGTGCCCGTCGATGTTCCGGGTGTCCTTGAGCGGGATCTTCTCGTGCGTCGCGGGCACGTCCCGCCAGCTCGCGTAGCCCTCGTAGCCGCCCGTGGAGCGGGACTTGAGCTGGACGGGAGCCTCGCGGTCGATGCCGTTGTCCTCGCCCCGCAGGTAGTGGTCGAACCAGCGGCGGGTGTTCGTCCAGGTGTCGTTGGGCAGCCCGAGGAGGCCCGTGGCCTCGGCCGTCGCGTGGTCGCCCGGCCGGAACTCCAGCCGCTTGGGGCCCTTGAGCTTCTCGTAGAAGTCCGCGTACTGGTTGGGCGGGAAGATCGTGTCGCCCCAGGCGTTGCCCATCATGATGGCGGCGCCGTTGGCGTTGATCCGGTCGAGGTAGGTGGCGGGGGAGCGCTTCGCGCCCCAGTCGATCATCTCCTGTTCCTTGTCGAGGTTCGAGCCGAGGAAGTTCTTCAGGATCTCCCGCAGTTCGGCGCTCGGCCGCCCCGTCAGCTCGCCCGCGCCGCCCAGCAGCGCCGCCGCCTGGGCGTGCTGCGTACGGCCGCTGTAGATGGAGTCGATCAGATCGGCCCAGCCGCTGAGCGCCGCGACGGCCTTGATCCGCTTGTCGTGCCCTGCCGCCAGCAGCCCGATGCCCGCGCCGTAGGAGACCCCGGCCATGCCGACCTTGTCCGGGTCGGCCGGGGTGTTCGCCAGGGCCCAGTCGATGACCTTGGAGGCGTCGGCGATGTCCTCGGGGCCCGCCGTCTCGATCTCGCCGCCCGACTGCCAGAAGCCGCGCGAGTTGTACGTGACCACGACGTACCCGGAGTCCGCCAGCTTCTTGGCCTGCGCCAGGTATTCGACCTGCGGGGTGGCCCAGCTCGTGGGCAGCACGATGACGGGGTGGCGCGCGCCCTTCGCCGCTCCGGAGGGCGTGAGGACGTTCGCGGCCAGCTTGGTGCCGCCGTCGCCCTCGATCTCGACGAACCGCGGTCCCTCGGCGGCGGCTCGGGACGAGGCGGCCGGGGTGGCCGGGGTGGTCGCGGCGGCCGGTGCCGCGTGTGCCGCCGGGGCGGCGACGAGCGAACCGGTGGCCAGCAGCCCGGCGGCGAGCGCACCGGCGGCGGTGCGGTGTCCGGGGGCGCGGTGTCCGGCGCCGCGAAGGGAGGGGGTGCGAGGGGCGGGGGAAGCCATCATGAGCTGCTCCAGAACGTCGGCGTTGCCGGAGGGCGGGAAGTGACTGGAGAGTAAGCTCGCGGACTTACCCGTAGTAACCCGTCGGTAGGTTACGTACGGGTAACGAAGCGCTGTGAGGAGCACCCCTCGGCGGAAACGAGATCGATCCGGCGACGTTACGCCGATGGTCTTGCCACGGTGCGTGACGGGATTTACGGTCACATCCTCACGTGGATCTACGCGTGTCGCACAGGTAGCCGCCCCCGTGAAGGAGCCGCTCATGCCCGACGTCGTACGTGCCGCACTGGTGCAGGCCACCTGGACGGGCGACACCGAGTCGATGATCGCGAAGCACGAGGAGCACGCCCGCGAGGCGGCCCGCCAGGGCGCGCGGATCATCGGCTTCCAGGAAGTCTTCAACGCCCCGTACTTCTGCCAGGTACAGGACCCCGAGCACTACAAGTGGGCGGAACCCGTGCCCGACGGGCCGACGGTGCGGCGGATGAGCGAACTGGCCCGGGAGACCGGGATGGTGCTGGTCGTCCCCGTCTTCGAGGTCGAGCAGTCGGGGTTCTACTACAACACCGCTGCCGTCATCGACGCGGACGGCACGGTGCTCGGCACGTACCGCAAGCATCACATCCCCCAGGTCAAGGGCTTCTGGGAGAAGTTCTACTTCAAGCCGGGGAACCTGGGCTGGCCCGTCTTCGAGACCGCCGTCGGCAAGGTCGGCGTCTACATCTGCTACGACCGCCACTTCCCCGAGGGCTGGCGCGAACTCGGCCTCGCCGGCGCCCAGATCGTCTACAACCCCTCCGCCACCTCGCGCGGCCTCTCCGCCTACCTCTGGCAGCTGGAGCAGCCGGCCGCCGCAGTCGCCAACGAGTACTTCGTCGCCGCCATCAACCGCGTCGGCGCCGAGGAGTACGGCGACAACGACTTCTACGGCACCAGCTACTTCGTCGATCCACGCGGCCAGTTCGTCGGCGACGTCGCCAGCGACAAGGAGGAGGAACTCGTCGTCCGCGATCTCGACCTCGCCCTGATCGACGAGGTGCGCCAGCAGTGGGCCTTCTACCGCGACCGGCGGCCCGACGCGTACGGAGGGCTGGTGCACCCCTGATGAGCGGCGCGCGGAGCGAGCACCACGACCCTGGCGAGCTGCTGGAGCGGCACCGCGCTGTGCTGCCCGACTGGCTCGCCCTCTACTACCAGCGGCCCATCGAGATCACCCACGGCGAGGGCCGCCACGTCTGGGACGCCGAGGGCAACCGCTATCTCGACTTCTTCGGCGGCATCCTCACCACCATGACCGCGCACGCGCTGCCCGAGGTCACCAAGGCGGTCGCCGAGCAGGCCGCGCGTATCCTGCACACCTCCACCCTCTATCTCGACCGCCCCATGGTGGAGCTGGCCGAACGGATCGCGTGCCTCTCCGGAATCCCGGACGCGCGCGTCTTCTTCACCACCTCAGGCACCGAGGCGAACGACACCGCCCTGATGCTGGCCACCGCCTACCGTGGCTCCAATCAGATCCTGGCCATGCGCAACAGCTACCACGGCCGCTCCTTCTCCGCCGTCGGCATCACGGGCAACCGCGCCTGGTCCCCGACCAGCCTCTCGCCGCTCCAGACGCTGTACGTGCACGGCTCGGTCCGCACCCGGGGCCCGTTCGCCGGGCTCGACGACGCCGCGTTCACCGCCGCCTGCGTCGAGGACCTGGAGGACGTGCTCGGGCAGGCCAGATGCGGGGTGGCCGCGCTGATCGCGGAGCCCGTGCAGGGGGTCGGCGGCTTCACCTCGCCGCCCGACGGCCTGTTCGGCGCGTTCCGCGAGGTGCTGCAACGGCACGGCATCCTCTGGATCAGCGACGAGGTGCAGACGGGCTGGGGCAGGACGGGCGACCACTTCTGGGGCTGGCAGGCACACGCGCAGGCGGGCCCGCCGGACATCCTCACCTTCGCCAAGGGGCTGGGCAACGGCATGTCGATCGGCGGGGTCGTCGCCCGCGCCGAGGTCATGAACTGCCTCGACGCCAACTCCCTCTCCACCTTCGGCGGCAGCCCCGTCACCATGGCCGCCGGCAACGCGAACCTCGCGTACGCGCTGGAGCACGACCTCCAGGGCAACGCGCGCCGCGTGGGCGGCCTGCTGCTGGAGCGGCTGCGGGCGGTCGCGGCGGGGCTCGGGATCGTACGGGAGGTGCGCGGCCGTGGCCTGATGACCGGGCTCGAACTCGTCCTCCCCGGCACGGACACACCCTCGCCCGAGGCCGCCTCCCTCGCCCTCGAAGCGGCCCGCGAGGGCGGGCTGCTCATAGGCAAGGGCGGCGGCCACTCCACGGCCAGCGTGCTGCGGATCGCGCCGCCGCTGACCCTCACGGTGGCCGAGGCGGAAGAGGGCGCGGCCATCCTCGGGCACGCCCTGCGCGCGGCGGAGCTGGACCTGTCCACGGCGCGGTGACCCCGGCTGTGCCCGGATACGTCGCGCGGCGGAAGGCAGGGGCGCTGTGCCCCGTACGGACACGAAGGCACGAAGGGACGTAACGGAATGACGCGTACGCGGACAGCGATCCGGGGCGGGCTCGTGATCACGGCCGCCGACGAACTGCACGCGGACGTCCTCATCGAGGACGGCCGCATCGCCGCGCTCGCCGCACACGGCAGCGACGCCGCCGCGTGGGAGACGGAGCGGAGCCTCGACGCCACGGGCAAGTACGTCATCCCGGGCGGCGTGGACGCGCACACCCACATGGACTTCCCGTTCGGCGGGACCTTCTCCTCCGACGACTTCGCGACGGGCACGAAGGCGGCGGCCTGGGGCGGCACCACCACCATCGTCGACTTCGCCGTGCAGACCAAGGGCCACCCGCTCCGTGAGGGGCTGGACCACTGGCACGCGAAGGCCGACGCGCAGTGCTCCGTCGACTACGCCTTCCACATGATCCTCTCCGACGTGAACGAGGGCACGCTGAAGGAGATGGACCTGCTGGTGGAGGAGGGCATCACCTCCTTCAAGCTGTTCATGGCCTACCCCGGCGTGTTCTACAGCGACGACGGCCAGATCCTCCGCGCCATGCAGCGCACCGCCGCCAACGGCGGGCTGATCATGATGCACGCGGAGAACGGCATCGCCATCGACGTCCTCGTGGAACAGGCACTCGCCGCGGGCCGCACGGACCCGCGCCACCACGGCGAGGTCCGCAGGGCCCTGCTGGAGGCCGAGGCCACGCACCGGGCCATCCAGTTGGCGCGGGTGGCGGGTTCGCCGCTGTACGTCGTGCACGTCTCGGCCGAGGAGGCCGTCGCCGAGCTGTCCCAGGCCAGGCGGCTGGGCCTGCCCGTCTTCGGTGAGACCTGCCCGCAGTACCTCTTCCTGTCGACGGACAACCTCGCCGAGCCGGACTTCGAGGGCGCCAAGTACGTGTGCTCGACGCCGCTGCGCCCGCGCGAGCACCAGGCCGCGCTGTGGCGTGGCCTGCGGACCAACGACCTCCAGGTGGTCTCCACCGACCACTGCCCGTTCTGCTTCAGCGGCCAGAAGGAGCTGGGGCGCGGCGACTTCTCGAAGATCCCCAACGGGATGCCCGGCGTCGAGCACCGCATGGACCTGCTCCACCAGGCGGTGCTGGAGGGGCACATCGGCAGGCGCCGCTGGATCGAGATCGCGTGCGCGACCCCGGCGCGGATGTTCGGCCTCTACCCGAAGAAGGGCACCATCGCGCCCGGCGCCGACGCCGACGTCGTCATCTACGACCCGCACGCCGAGCAGACGCTGTCGGCCGATACGCACCACATGAACGTCGACTACTCCGCCTACGAGGGCAAGCGGATCACCGGGCAGGTCGAGACGGTGCTCTCGCGCGGCGAGACCGTCATCGACCGCCGCACCTACACGGGGCGCGCGGGGCACGGCCAGTACGTGCCGCGCGGAACCTGTCAGCTCCTGGGCTGAGGACTCAAGGACCCAAGGACTCAAGGGGGACCACCATGGACTTCGGACTCGTGCTCCAGACCGACCCGCCAGGGGCGAGGACCGTCGGCCTGATGCGCCGCGCGGAGCGCAACGGCTTCCGCTACGGCTGGACCTTCGACTCGGCGGTGCTGTGGCAGGAGCCGTACGTCATCCACAGCCGCATCCTGGAGCACACCGAGAAGCTCGTCGTCGGCCCCATGGTGACGAACCCGGGCACCAGGGCGTGGGAGGTCACCGCCTCCACCTTCGCCACGCTCAACGAGATGTACGGCAACCGCACCGTGTGCGGCATCGGGCGCGGCGACTCCGCGATGCGCGTGGCGGGGCGCAAGCCGAACACGCTGGCCACCCTGGGGCAGGCCATGCGGGTCATCCGCGATCTCGCCGAGGGCAGGGAGACCGAGCTGGACGGCACCACCCTGCGCATCCCCTGGGTACGCGACGGGCGGCTGCCCGTCTGGATGGCCGCCTACGGGCCCAGGGCGCTGGCCCTCGCGGGCGCGGAGGCGGACGGCTTCATCCTCCAGCTGGCCGACCCCTACCTCACCGAATGGATGGTCAAGGCGGTGCGCGACGCGGCGGCCGACGCGGGCCGCGACCCCGCCGAGGTCGCCATCTGCGTCGCCGCGCCCGCCTACGTCTGCGACGACACCCCCGAGGCACTGGCCCACGCCCGCGAGCAGTGCCGCTGGTTCGGCGGCATGGTCGGCAACCACGTCGCGGATCTCGTCACGCGCTACGGCGAGCACTCGGACCTGGTGCCCGACGCGCTCACCTCCTACATCAAGGCCCGCCAGGGCTACGACTACGCACACCACGGCCGCACGGGGAACCCGGACACGGCCTTCGTGCCCGACGAGATCGTGGACCGCTTCTGCCTCGTCGGCCCGGTCTCCGCGCACATCGAGCGGCTGCGCAGGCTGCGGGAGCTGGGCGTGGACCAGTTCGCGCTGTACGCGATGCACGACGCGGTGGAGGCGGTGATCGACGCATACGGCACGGACGTCGTTCCGGTGCTGGAAGCCGACGCCTGACGAGGAGTCAACTCACGGGATACGGGCTGGAGTTGGGGCAGGCGCGCCCGTACACTCGTCGCCAGTGCTGCCCGGCCACGGAGGCCGGTGCTCCCTAGCGGGGGGAGAAAGGTGCGTGCCCGATGGGCATCGTGCTGATATCGGCGGTCGCTTCCGCCCTCTACGCCGGAACCGTCTCGTTCCTGGCCCTCACGGCGACCTTCGCACGGCGGGGGGAACTGCGACGAGAGGCCCGTTCCACACTCGCGGTCATCGTCCCGGGACGCGCGGTGGAGCCGCAGCAGGAGTCAGTCAGCCCGTGACCCCGGCCCCTCGGCAGGGGCGTGCAGCGCGGCCCGCGCCGCCCTCGCGAAGGCGCGGGCCGCGTCGCGTACGGGCGCGAGCAGTGCCCGTACATGCGTTGCCGGATCTTCCTCGGGCCACTGCGTCGCCGCCCAGTACAGCCGCCACACGTCGTCCTCCGCGAGCGCGCCCGTGGTGAGCGCCGTGCGCATGGAGCCCTCGGCCGCCCGGTCCAGCGCGGCGTGCAGCGCGGCCACCAACTCGTCGGAGGGCGGCTCCTCGGCGTCCTCTCCGGGGCCCGGCCTCGTCCGGAACGCGAACGGGTCGTCGGGGCGCCGCCACAGCTCCCGCGCCCTGCCGCGCCAGCCCTCGGGCAGGCGCCGCGACGCCGACTGGACGGCGCGGAGGTCGCGCTCGATGGCCAGGCCCAGCTCCATGGCGCCGGGGGCGGGGGACTCGACGAGCGCGGACACCTTGCCCCACGCGAGCAGGAGGCTCGCGTAGCCGCTGCCGCGCTCGCGGACCGCGATGGCCTCGTTCACCACGCGTGCGCCCAGCGCGGCCAGTTCCTCGGGCCCTTCGAGTTCGAGGTCGGCGTGCGCGGCACGCGCCTTGTCGAAAGCGCGCAGATACGGCTCGGTCTCGGACGAGGGATCCATGACGTAGGTGTGCACCGCGTCGGCGAGCGTGTGCGCGCTGCGCAGGAACGCGGCGTACACGGGGCGCCTGGCGGCGAGGGCCTGCCCGGCCGTCGCGGCCCTGACCTGCTCGCGGGCCGAGTCGAGCGCCGCACGGTAGGCGGCGACCGCCTGGGCCTGCTGCGCCGCCGCCTGCTTCTCGCTCGCCCGCGCCGTGGTGCGCGCGGCGAGCAGGGTGGCCCCGCTGCCGAGGCAGAGGCCGAGGAGACCGGCGACCGCGCCGATGAGGTCGGAGGACATGCCCCGATCATCCCGCCCGCGCCGTACTCCCGGGCGGGAACGCCCTGTTCCGGTGGGCGGTGCCGACGCGGGTGCCGGGGGTGCCGCCGGGGGTGCGCGGTCCCCGACGGCGTGCGCGCGCCGGTCAGCTCAGCCGGGTGTCGGCGTAGACGAACATCGCGTCGCGCTGATAGACCGCGAGACCGTCGGCGATCTTGTCGTAGTTCGCGCGGATGGTGGGGTCGTCGACGTAGGTCTGCCCCAGCCCCTTGTACGCGGTCGCGTCCGGGGTCCAGTACCGGCAGATGCCCTGGTAGTGGTCGTCCAGCTCGGCCTGCACGGCGGGATCGGTGACGGGCTTGCCCGCCACCATGAACTCCGCGAAGCGGACCAACTGCGCCGTCACCTCCCGCTGCCACCGCTCCTGGTCCTCGACGGTCATCGCCTCGACGGCCTGCCGGGACTCCTCCCACGCCCGTGGCCACCGCTCGCGCACCTCGGCCTCGCCGGGGTAGGGCTCGAAGCCCTCGAACAGGTTCTCCGGCCTGTTGATCTTCGCCATGTCGTTGTCGTCCCTGCTTTCCTCCAGTTCGGCGATGGTGCGGCCGACCGTGCGCACGAGCGTGTCCAGCCGGTTCCGTTCCGCCAGCAGCCGTTGGTGGTGCTCACGGAGCACCGCCACCTCGTCGGCCCGACGCTCCAGAACCGTCCGGATCTCCCGCAGCCCCAGGCCCAGTTCCCGCATCAGCAGGATCTGCTGCAAGCGCAGCAGCTCCGCCTCCTCGTAGTAGCGGTGCCCGCTGCTCGCGGTCCGCGCGGGCGGCAGCAGGCCGATGTCGTCGTAGTGCCGCAGTGTCCGTGACGTCACCCCGGACATCCGGGCCACGTCGGCGATCGACCATGCCATGGTCCGCCTCCCCTCGCCGGGCCGGTCTTTCCAGCCACACGGAGGACCGTAGAAGTTGACGTTACGGAAACCGCAAGCCCGAACCGGGACCGGTGTCGGCCGTCGGGGGAGGGGTCCGCGTCCCGGCCGTCTCCCGCGTGGCCGCGTACTCCGACAGCAGCGGTTCGCGACCCGCTTCCCCATCCCTCTTCTTCGGAGGGTATCCCCGCCTTCAGGCGGGGAGGGATTCCGGTCCTGAGCCCTGCGGCGCGGAGCGCCGCAGCGTCGCTTCAGGATGCTCCCTGGAGAAAGCCGTTCTCAGTCCGGCCGCTTCTGGTTCTCGATGTAGTCCTTGACCACTTGGAGTGGTGCCTCGCCGCAGCTTCCGGCGAAGTAGGAGCCGGACCAGAACCGGCCGTGCAGGACCGCTGGGTCCACTCGGCCGGTGGACTCCTGCCGCAGTCGGCGCGAGGACACGCCCTTGAGGGAGTTGACCAGGTTCGAGAGGGCGACCTTCGGCGGGTAGTGCACCAGCAGGTGCACGTGGTCCTCCCCGCCGTTGAACTCGGTCAGGTCGGCCTCGAAGTCGTCGCAGACCTTTCGCATGATCTCTTCGCAGCGCGTCAGCATCTCGTCGTTGAAGACGGTGCCCCGGTGCCTGGTGACGAAAACCAAATGTGCGTGCAGGCGGTGAACGACGTGACGGCCGCGCCGTACACCGGGGTCTGGTTCCCAGCGAGGTGACATAAACCAATGATAGAGCCGGGGCCGAACCGGCCTGGAGGGGGTGGGCTGAATGATCCGTGCGTACAAGTTCCTCATGCGGCCCACCGTCCGTCAGGACCAGGCCCTCTCCGAGATGCTGCGGGATCACTGCTCGCTCTACAACGGCGCGTTACAGGAACGCCGGGGCGCCTACCGGCACAGCTCGAAGACGAGCATCACGTACGGCATGCAGTCCGCACAGCTCAAGGAGATCCGGGCATTCGACCCGGAACGTCAGGGCCGCTGGTCCTTCTCCAGCCAGCAGGCGACACTTCGCCGTCTCGACAAGGCATTCGCCGCGTTCTTCCGCCGCATCAAGACCGGCGAGACGCCCGGATACCCGCGCTTTCGCGGGGTGAACCGGTTCGACACGGTGGACTTCCCCAAGGACGGCGACGGATGCCGCTGGGACAGCACGCCGCACGATCCGGTCACCCGCGTCCGCTTCCAGGGCGTTGGACACGTCAAGGTCAACCAGCACCGGCCGGTGACCGGCAAGGTCAAGACCCTCAGCGTCAAGCGCGAGGGCAAGCGCTGGTATGTGGTACTGACAGCGGAGCAGGCACAGCCCGAGCCACTGCCGAAGACTGGCAGCGTCATCGGCATCGACGTGGGCATCGCCAACTTCCTCGCCGACTCGAACGGCAACTTCGTGCCCAGCCCGCGTCACGGCCGGAAGGCCGCCGCGAAGCTCGAAGCCGCGCAACAGGCCCTGTCCCGGTTCCCGCGCCGCAAGGCCAGGGACCGTGGCGCCAACCACCAGTGCGCTGTGGAGAAGGTCGCGGGGCTGCACGGGAAGGTCCGTCGGCAGCGGCTTGACCACGCGCACAAGACCGCCCTCACGCTGGTCCGCGCGCATGATGTCATCGCGCGCGAAGACCTCAAGATCCGCAACATGAGCAAGGCCCCCGCGCCGAAGCCCGATCCCGGCAAGCCGGGCGCGTTCCTGCCCAACGGGGCCGCATCCAAGGCCGGGCTCAACCGCTCGATCGCTGATGCCGGATGGGGGGTGTTCCTGACGATCCTGCACGCCAAGGCTGAAAGCGCCGGACGGGAAGTGATCGCCGTGGACCCCCGCAACACCTCTCGGCGGTGCCCCGCATGCGGGCACACCACCAAGGAGAACCGGCCCGCACAGGAGAAGTTCCACTGCCAGGCGTGTGGCCACACGGCACACGCCGACACGGTCGGAGCTGTCAACGTTCTACGGGCCGGGCTGGTCCGTCGCGACGCCAACCCGGCGTAACGAGAAGCCACCCCGTCTACGGGATGGAGGAGTCACGAAGTGGTAGTACGCGCGCATCTCGTCCAGCCGCTCCCGCCGCTCCCGCCGCACCGCCGACATCCCGGCGCCCCGCTCGCGCGCGTCGTCGGCCAGGTCGCGCAGGCGCGCCGTCGAGGCGACGACGTGTTGGAGGCACCCGGCCCACGCGTCGTCCCGCCAGCGGTAGACGAAGTGCCGCTGGCCCGCCTCCTTGGAGCGCTCCACCGTGCCGTGGGCGATGAGCAGCCGGGTGATCTCGGAGACCGATCCCTTGCTCGCGCCGGGGGCGTCCTGGAGCTGGGCCAGGGTCATGGGGCGCTCGCTCAGCATCAGCAGCCCCGCCGCCCGGCCCGCCATCCGTGGCCAGCCCATCGCCCGCCCGATGTGCAGGCCGAACTCCTCGACGAGCGCGTCGTGGACGTCGGCGTCCTCGGTCTCGGCCTCGGTCTCGACGTCCTCGGCCTCCTGGGACACGGGAGCCTCCGAGAAATCAGTTGAATCTGAACGTTCAGTCTTGACTGAATGTACGCCTCGGCGGAAAGTACCAGGCCAAAGCCCCGGAAGACTCCGCAGATCCGATCAGGGACTCGCCTCGCTGCCGGGCCCGGTCACCCTATGGCTGGAGAGCAAGGAATGACGAGCATCGGCTGGGACCTCATCGTGGTGGGCGCCGGATCCGCCGGTGCCGCGCTCGCGGCGCGTTCCGCGGCGAAGGGGAAGCGGGTCCTGCTGCTCGAAGCGGGCCCCGACTACCGCTCGGCTGGCATGCACGAGGCGTGGCGCTCGCCGAACCCGGCGGTCGCGCTGCTGGATCCGACGGCGGCTGCCGGACTGCTCTGGGAGGACCTGAACTCCTCGCGTACGGACGCGCAGCCCCAGGCCCCGTACTGGCGCGGGCGCGGAGCCGGGGGCAGTTCGTCGGTCAACGGGCAGATAGCGATCCGGCCCCCGATGGCGGACTTCGAGGACTGGGCAGGACAGGGCTGCGCCGGATGGTCGCCCGAGGAAGTGCTGCCGTACTTCGCGAAGCTGGAGGACGACGAGGAGTTCGGCGACGAGCCGTACCACGGCCGCGGTGGTCCGACGCCCGTCCACCGGATGCCGCGCCGCGCGTGGGGCGGGGTCGACGCGGCGCTGGCCGAGGCCGCTCTCGCCGCCGGGCACGCCTGGGCCCCCGACGTCAACGCGCCCGGCGCCACCGGCGTCTCGCCGTACCCGATCAACTCGCGCGACGGTCGCCGGGTGTCGGTCAACGACGCCTACCTGGAGCCCGCACGGGACCTGAGCACCCTCACCGTCAGGGGAGACGCGCTGGTCGACCGGGTGCTGTTCGAGGGGAACAGGGCGGTCGGGGTCAGGGTGGTGGCGGCCGGGGGACAGGTGGTGACCGAGCACGCGGAGACGGTCGTCCTCAGCGCCGGTGTCATCCACTCCCCGGCGATCCTCATGCGCTCGGGCATCGGCCCCGCCGACGACCTGCGCGCGCTCGGCATCGACGTGCGCCACGCGCTTCCGGTGGGGCGGGGGATGCAGGACCATCCGATGGCGATGGTGTCCGTCCCGCTGACGGAGCGCGCTGCCATCACCTCGCCGCACGACCGGCACACCAACGTCTGCGTCCGCTGGACCAGCGCCCCCGGAGCCCCGCACAACGACCTGATGTTCGTGTCCCTCAACCAGAACGTGCTGGCCATGGCCACCGCCTCCACCAGCACCGCCTCGGGCGCGTACGGCGTCTGGCTGAACCTGAACCACTCGCGCGGCACGCTGACGCTGACGTCGGCCGATCCCGTCGCACAGCCGCTGGTGCGGCAGCGGATGCTGTCCGACGAGCGCGACCGCGCCCTGCTGCGCCAGGGCGTGCGGGCGCTGGCCGAGCTGGCGCTGCGGCCGGAGACCGGGGCCATCGCGCAGGGACCGGGGTCGGTCGAGAAGGCGAACGAGGCGCTGTTCTCCGCGCTGGAGAGCGACGACCGTCTCGACGCGCACCTGCTGGCCACGGTCATGGACGCGCAGCACGGCACCAGCACCTGCCGGATGGGCGCGGCCGGAGCGCCGGACACGGTCGTGGACGACGAGTGCCGGGTCCTCGGCTTCGACGGGCTGCGCGTCGTCGACGCCTCCGTGTTCCCGTCCGTGCCCCGCGCCAACACCAACCTGGCCACGATCATGGCGGGCGAGCTGATGGCGGACCGCATCGCCTGACCGCCGCACATCCACCGCGCCAGCCACCACCCCACCACCCCACCACCCACCGGGAAGGGACCCCAGATGCCGACGGACCCCAAGCGCGAGATCGAGCGCCGGATCAGGGGCGCGGAAGCGGCCCTGGTGGCCCTGTCCCACCGCGTCCACGGCCACCCGGAACTGGCCTTCGAGGAGGTCAGGGCCAGCGCCTGGGTCGCGGAGGAGCTGAGCGGCGCAGGGTTCGACGTCGAGCACGGCTGCTACGGGCTCCCCACAGCCGTCCGCGCCCGCGTGGGCTCGGGTCCTGTGCACGTCGCCGTCTGCGCTGAGTACGACGCGCTGCCGGACATCGGCCACGCCTGCGGGCACAACGTCATCGCCGCCGCGGCGGTCGGCGCGGGCCTCGGGCTCGCCGCGCTCGCCGACGACCTCGGCCTCACCGTCACGGTGCTCGGGACACCGGCCGAGGAGGGCGGCGGCGGCAAGGTCCTGATGCTGGAGCGCGGCGCCTTCGACGGGCTGGACGCCGCGATGATGGTGCACCCGGCCGCCGTCGAGATGGCGGCCATGCCCGGCTCGGCCGTCTCCCGTTTCGACGTGACCTACCGAGGCACCCCCGCGCACGCGGGCGCCTACCCCGAGCGCGGGGTCAACGCGGCCGACGCCATGACCGTCGCGCAGGTGGCCATCGGGCTGCTGCGGCAGCAGACCACGGGTACCGACCGCATCCAGGGCATCGTCACCGAGGCGGGCAGCGCGTCGAACGTCATCCCGGACGTCAGCCGGGGCCACTGGAACGTCCGCACCGAGACCCTTGAGGCGCTCGCACCGCTCATGGAGCGGGTACGGCGCTGCTTCGAGGCCGGGGCCCTCGCCACCGGCTGCGAACTCTCGACGGTCCCGGCCGGGCCCGACTACGCCGACATGCGCCCCGACCCCGCGCTGCTGGCGCTGTACCGGGCCAACGCCGAGGCCCTGGGGCGGAGCTTCCCCGAGCTGCCGGGCGGCGCGGCCGTCGGGGCCGCCACCGACATGGGCAATGTCTCCCACGCCGTGCCCGCCATCCACCCCATGCTGGGCCTCGACTGCGCGCCCGCCGTCAACCACCAGCCCGAGTTCACGGCCGCGTGCGTGACCCCGGCCGCCGACCGGGCCGTCGTCGAGGGCGCCCTCGCGATGGCGTGGACGGCCGCCGACCTCGCCGACGGCCGTCAGGGGAGCGACGGTTGAGCCGCCGACAGTTCAGGCGAAATAGGATTCGAGCGTGCCGCGCCGTCTGACGTCGAGCGTCGCGCAGTGGAACGAGCCGCCGAAGGGCGCGTAGTGCAGCAGATCGCACGGGATCGGCTCGAAGCCCCATTTCTCCAGCGCGCGCAGCATGCCGGTGTGGTGCCGCTCCGCGATCACCTGTTTCTCGTCGACCATGAGCACGTTCATGCTGAGCCACTTGCCGCACATCGACGTCGTCCTGAGCAGGCGTTCCTGGATCGGCTCGGGCTCGGGCGCGGTCAGGATGTCCCACGAGTCCAGGACGGCGGGCAGCCGGTCGACGTCGACGTACTCGGGATTGATCAGCGCCTTGCCGGGTGCGAGGGGGAGGAACGTCGTGTCGATGTGCATGGGCGTACGGCAGCGGCTCTCGATCTCGTGGATGCGGTAGCCGGGCCCGAGATGGCGGCGCAGCCACTCGATTCCCATGCCGTTGGTGACATTGCTCCGCGTGACGAAGAGATCGCGTCCGGCGCGGACGAAATCCGCCGCGTCAAAGACCGGTTCGAACTCCGTGAGGATGTGGCGCACGGGCTCGCCGGGCTCCGGGAGGGAGAAATCCGGGTCGAACAGCGCGTCGGTGAGCTGCGGTCTGGGCGCCGCCGTCCAGCGTGCCCCGCGCCGGAAATAGTCCTTGAGGATCTCGCGATAGGAGTGGGTCTCGAAATACCGGCACGGCCACGCCATCGGGGTCTCGATGATCTCGTCGCCGATCACGAGCATGCTGTCCCGTGGGCAGGTGTTGCAGAATCCCCGCGACGACCAGTCGGGGGTCTTGAAGCTCCGCGAGTGATCGACCGCGTCCGGGCGGGTGACGGTGACGCCGAGGGAGCGCAGCAGCTCGATGAACTGGTCGAGTTCGCGCTGCGCGGGCTCGATCAGCCTGCGCGGATACTTGTGACCTGCGGCGAGTCCCTGCAAGCGCGCGGCCCACGGCGGGATGTTGCTGGCCACGACGGGGTGGTCGGAGGGAATCGTCGCGCCTTCCAGACGTCCGACGATGATCTCTTCCAGCGGATCCCACTCGTTGTGCGAAGAGACGGGTGAGGCGGGCGGAGCAAACGTCTCCGCGGCATCGTCCCCCGATACCGAGGGATCCGACGTCACGTGAAAACCCCGTGCGCGGAATCGGAACCGGAATCAGAACCGGGGCCGAGGCCGGGGCCGGGTGCTTCACCGGCTGTCACTGTCGGAATGCCGGGACTCCGTTCCGTCACCCTGCCCACCCGCTTCCGGATCAAGAATCCATAATTCATGACTCGCCGAAGGGAACAGTCGGCCGAATTCACCACTCGGCTCAGGGTAATTCAACCGGGTCACGCGTCAATGACCGTAACGCCCCGACCAGCTCGTGGGTACCACGAATGGACCGCCCCACGCGCCTTCCCACGCGCCTTCCCACACGCTTTCCCGCGCGGAGCTGTCGCCTCCGCCCGGCGGGGGACGCGATGCTGGGACCGTCGGAGGCAGCGGCACGACGCCGGGGGGCGCGATGGGACACGGCACCGAAGACACTGAAGGGGACGAGGCGCGCATCCGCGGGATCTGGGAGCGCCAGGCGCCGCACTACGACAGCGCGACGCGCCTCTACGACCGCTACATCGTCCGCGACGGCCGCCGCTGGGTCGCCTCCCGGGCCCGTGGACGCGTCCTGGAAGTCGCCGTCGGCACCGGGCTGAGCCTCCCCGACTACCCCGAGGGCACCGACCTCACCGGAGTGGACCTCTCACCTGCGATGCTGGCACGCGCCCGTCGGCGGGCCGCCGAAACGGGGACGAAGGTCACCCTCACCGAAGCCTCCGCCACCGAACTGCCCTTCCCCGCCGCCGCCTTCGACACCGTGGTCTGCGCCCTCGCCCTGTGCTGCATCCCCGACGACCGCGCCGCCCTCGCCGAGATGCACCGGGTGCTGAGACCGGACGGCACGCTGCTGCTCCTGGACCACGTCGTCAGCGGCAACTTCGCCGTCCGGGCCGGGCAGCGCCTCCTCGACCCGGTCATGGTCCGACGCGTCGGCGACCACCAGATGCGGCGCCCGCTGCACCTGCTGCGCGGGGCCGGGTTCGCCGTGACCGCCCGTGAGCGCTACTGCCTCGGCGTGATCGAACGCCTCTCGGCGGTCAAGGACGGTGCCGGACCGCTCCGCTGACGCTGACGCCGCCACCCGACGTTTCGGCACGCCCGGACCGGCCACCCGCCCGGTGCCCCAAAGCGACCCTGACGACCCCGACGACCCGACGACAGAGCAGGTGAGGTGCGTGAACACACGGACGACGGAGACGGCCGAGGCACCCCGGAACCCGAACGCTCATGGACCGCTGCCCACGCTGAGCCCGGGGGAGACGGCGGCCGTCGTGGGCGACGTGCTGCTGCCGGTGCTGGCGGGCGGCGTCGTCGTGCGGCGCCCGCGGATGATGTCGCTCGTCGAGCGGACGGGCTGGGACCGGCGCGGCATCGAGAAGGCCCGCGCCCTGCGCAACCGGTACGGCCCCGACCCGCTGCCGTTCTCCGTGCGCGGCCACCGGTACGCGCTCGTGCTGGAACCCGAGGACGCGCACCGGGTGCTGTCCGAGACCCCCGAGACGTTCACACCCGCGACGCCGGAGAAGCGGGGAGCACTGGCACAGTTCCAGCCGCACGGCCTCCTCATCTCGGACTCAGGCGAGCGCGCAGCGCGCAGAAGCCTCGCCGAGGACGTCCTCGACACGCCGCAGCCCCTGCACCGCATGGCCGAACCGCTGACGGCGACCGTGCGGGAGGAGGCCCGGCGCCTGCTGGCCGGGAGCGAACGTACGGGCCGGCTCACCTGGGACGACTTCAACGCGGCCTGGTGGCGCACCGTACGCCGGATCGTGCTCGGCGACGCGGCACGCGACGACGAGACCCTCACAGCGCAGCTCCAGCGGCTACGGGCCGCAGCCAACTGGTCCGTGCTCAGCCCTCGGCGCAAGGAGCTGCGCACGGCGTTCCTCCGACGCGTGCGGTCGTACGTCGAGACCGCCGCCGCACCCGGATCCCAGGGGGAGACGGGCGGCCTCGCCTCGCTCGTGGCCCGTACCCCCGCCGCGGAAGGTGTCGATCCGGCGGGGCAGATCCCGCACTGGCTGTTCGCCTACGACGCCGCCGGCATGGCGACCATGCGCGCGCTCGCGCTGCTCGCCACCCACCCCGAGCAGGCGACCGCTGCCCGCGAGGAGGCCCGGGCCCACGACCTCGCGGGCCCGCGGGAGCTGCCGTATCTGCGCGGCTGCGCGCTGGAGTCCGTACGGCTGTGGCCGACCACCCCGCTCATCCTCCGGGAGAGCAACCAGGAGACCACGTGGCGGGGCGGCACCGTCCCGGCACACACCACGTTCGCCCTCTACACCCCCTACCTGCACCGTGGGGAGCCCGCGAAGTCGTACGGCGACAGCTTCGCGCCGCACCTCTGGACCGAGGAGACCGCCCACGAGGCGCGCGCCAACCCGGCGCTGCTGCCCTTCAGCTCGGGTGCGGCCGGGTGCCCGGGGGAGAACCTCGTGCTGCTCACCACCAGCACCTTCCTGGAGGAACTGCTCTCGCACCACGCCTACACCCTGGCCTCCCACCCGGAGCTGCGCCCCACGGCCCCGGTCCCCGCCACGCTCGACCACTTCGCGCTGCGCTTCCGCGTGCACCGCGACGGCTGACGGGCGCGGGCTGACGGGCGACGGCTGACAGGGGGCGCCGGGCCCCCGGGGTTCACGGCACGCGTGCCGTCCACTCCTCGCTGGTGAACTTGGTGCGGGCGAGTTCCCGGGCGCGTGCCATCTCCTCGTCCGTCACGGAGCCGATCGCCAGGCCGTAGCGGGCGCGGAACGAGCCGATCATGCGGTCGATGACCTCGGCGCGGGGCAGCCCCGTCTGGCGGCGCAGCGGGTCCACGCGCTTCTTGGCGCTCTTGGTGCCCTTGTCCGACATCTTCTCCTTGCCGATGCGGAGCACGTCCAGCATCTTGTCGGCGTCGATGTCGTAGGACATGGTCACGTGGTGCAGAACGGCGCCGCTGCCCGAGGCGAGGCGCTTCTGGGCCGCGCCCGCGATCTTGCCGTCCTTGGAGGCGATGTCGTTGAGGGGCTGGTACCACGCCTTGATCCCCATGTCGGCGAGCGCGGTGAGGACCCAGTCGTCGAGGTAGGCGTAGCTGTCGGCGAAGGACAACCCGTGGACGAGCGCGTCCGGGACGCTGAGCGAGTACGTGATGGTGTTGCCGGGCTCCACGAACATCGCGCCCCCGCCGCTGACCCGGCGCACCACGGAGACGCCGTGGCGGCGGGCGCCCTCCGGGTCCACCTCGTTGCTCAGGGACTGGAAGCTGCCGATGATCACGGCGGGCGACGCCCACTCCCACACCCGCAGCGTCGGCGGACGCCGCCCCGCCGCGACCTCCTCCGTCAGCACCTGGTCCAGTGCCATGTGCAGCTCGGGCGGCTGAGGCGCCTCGTGGACGAGCTGCCAGTCGTAGTCCGTCCAGTCGGTGGCCTCGGCGACCGCGCGGCGTACCGCGATGCCCACCGCGCCCGCCGAGAAGCCGAACATCACCGTGCCCTCGGGGAGCGTGGCCTCGACGCGGGCCGCGAGCTGGGCCGCGTCCGCGTCGGCGGGCGCGCCCTCCAGCGCCTGGTCGATGGCGTGCAGCGCCTCGTCGGGTTCCAGGAAGAAGTCACCGGCGACGCGCACGTCGCGCAGGACACCGCCCCGGACGTCGCAGTCGACGACGACGAGCTTGCCGCCTGGAACCTTGTACTCGCCGTGCACGGCCACCGCTCCTCTTGCGCTCATCCCGTACGGGTCCGTCGACCCGTACGAAATGAGCCTAATGCGGGCGCCCGCGCGACGGTCACCCGGCCGTGCCGCGCCGGGCCGGTGTGGGCGTCGGCGCCGGTGCCGGCGTCTCGCGCAGCGCCTCACGCGGGCGGCACGCGGGGCACAGCTCGATGATCGGCTCGTGGAGCGCGAGCAGGGCCTCGTCGTGGCTGACGGGGTGCCCGTCGGTGATCCAGCAGTCGTCGAGGTGGAGCGTGGCCCGCCCCTCGGGCACGCGCATGGGCTGGAGCCGGAAGCGGGGCTCTTCGGCGTCGGCACCGGCGTCGGTACCGGCACCGGTTCCAGTGCGGGCGTCGGGATCGGTCGCCGCGCGTTCGATCGCGCTGCCGACCTTCTCGGCCTGGAGCCGCAGATAGGTGCCGATCGTCTCGTGCTCGGCGAGCCGGTGCTGAAGCCAGTCCGCGATGGCGTGGAGGCGGGGCAGATCAGGCGGCAGCTCGGACATGTGTTCGAGTGTACGAGGTGGCGGGGTCTCCGCAAGAATCCGTTGGCGAACCAGGGCGACCGCTGCTACGTTTCCAGCGGCCGTGCCGGAGAACGAGGAGGTGGTACCCGTGAACGTATCGACATGGGTGCTCCCCTCCGGGGTCACGGTCGGGCGATAGGTCGTCGTCCGGGAGTGCCGTTCTGTGCACTCCCGAAAGGCACGACCATGCATTTCACTTCTGAACAGCGCCTCGACGACGGTGTGCTGGAGCGCGAATTCACCCTCGGCGAGGTCCCCGGCATCCTGTGGACTCCTGAAGCCGCGTCCGCGCCGGTATCGCCGATCCTGCTCGGCCCCCCTCCCGTCGGGCTGCGCAAGGCGTACCCCCGGCTGGTGGGACGGGCCCGGCACGCCGCGGCGGACGGCTTCGCCACGGCCACCATCGAACTCCCCGGAAACGGCGACCGGCCCCGTCTGCCCGGCACCGAGCAGGCCGTCGCCGACCTGCGCCGGGCCATGGCGGCCGGCGAGCCGGTCAGTGACGAGATCATCGACGCCCTCGTCCTCCCCCTGGTCGACAAGGCGGTCCCGGAATGGCGGACCGCCCTGGACGCCCTCCTGTCGCTGCCTGAGATCGGCGGCCCGGTCGGCTACTCGGGGGGAGTGATCTCCATCGGCACCCGGCTGGCGGTGGTCGAGCCGCGCATCTCGGCCGCCGTTCTGTTCGCCGGAAGTTTCATCCCTCGCGTCATATTCGAGGAGGCCCGCCAGGTGACCGTTCCGCTGCACGTCCTGCTGCAATGGGACGACGAGGGCAACGACCGGCAGGCCGCCCTCGATCTGTTCCACGCCTTCGGCTCCAGGGAGAAGACCCTGCACGCCAACATGGGCGGACACACCGGCGTCCCTCAGCACGCGGGGGAGGCGGCGGGCCGGTTCCTCGCCCGGCACCTCAGGTGAGACCGGGCCGTCAGGTCACCGGCAGCACACGGTAGGCGCTGTCGGCTCGGCCAGGATGCTGCTCATCGGGACAACAGGCCCCGCCCGTCGTCGAGGTACTTCCGCGCGCGGAAATTCCTCGCGGCGGCGGGGCGTTGGGGAGGGTGCGGCCCTACGGCGCCGCGTACCTCCACCTCACACGAAGGGCTCCGACCGTGGCGGCTGGTCTCTCGGACGATCTGAAGAAGTACCTCGACGACTCGCGGGCCTTCGCGACGGTGGCGACGCTCCTGCCCGACGGGCGTCCCCATCTCACCGTCGTGTGGATCGTGCGCGACGGCGACGACCTGCTGTTCTCCACGACGGTCGACCGGGTGCAGGGGAAGAACGTCGCGCGCGATCCCCGGGTGACCGTGCTGGTCAACCCGCCCGAGAACCCGTACACCTATGCCGAGGTCCGGGGCACGGCCACCGTCACGCCGGACACCTCCGGCGAACTGCTGAACAGGCTGGCCCACAAGTACACAGGCCAGGACTACGCCACGTTCAACCCGGCCTCGAAGGACGACGGCGAGCGGATCGTCGTGCGCGTCACCCCGGACAAGGTCACCGGCAGGTTCTGACCGGCGCTTTTACGGGGCGGGGTGCGGTCCGGGTGGTCCGGGTGGTCCGGGTGGTCCGGGTGGTCCGGCGGGGCGGGGGAGCCCCGCCCCGCCACTCCCGCCCCGCCCCCGCCGAAGGCGTCAGGCCGCGAAGCCGCCGTCCACCGCGAGTGAGGCGCCGGTGATGTACCGGCCGCCGTCACCCGCGAGGTGGGCCACGGTGGCGGCGATCTCGTCGGCGGTGCCGTAGCGGCCGAGCGCCGTGAACCCGGCCTGCGTCTCGGCGCCCTCGCCGTCGGCGGGGTTCATGTCGGTGTCGACGGGACCCGGCGTGATCACGTTGACCGTGATGCCGCGCGGCCCCAGCTCCCGCGCGAGCGCCTTCGTCATGCCGGTGACGGCCGCCTTGCTGGTGGCGTACAGCGACATCCCCGGGAAGGCGACGCGCTCCGCGACGCAGCTCCCGACACTGATGACGCGCCCGCCCTCGGCGAGGTGCGGCACCGCCGCCTGGGTGGTGAGGTACGGCGCCCTCACGTTGACGGACAGCACCCGGTCCAGGTCCTCCAGCGGCACCGACTCGACGGGGCCGACGGCGCCCGTGCCCGCGTTGTTGACGAGGATGTCGAGCCGCCCGAACTCGGCGACCGCGTCCTCCACGGCGGCCCGTACGGCCGCCGCGTCCGTGCTCTCGGCGCGCAGCGCGAGGGCTCTGCTGCCGAGGGCCTTGACGCGGGCGACGATGTCGGCCGCCTTCGCGGCGTTCGTCGCGTACGTGAGGGCGACGTCGGCGCCCTCCTCGGCGAGCCGGAGCGCGGTGGCGGCGCCGATGCCACGGCTGCCGCCGGTCACCAGCGCGACCTTGCCGCGCAGCGGACGGGCGGCCTCGACGACGGAGGTGGCGGGGGTCCGGTCGGTGTTCATGGTCTGCTCGCTCTCCTCGGTGCCGGGGCGCGGGCCGCGCCCGGTCACGTCGTCGATCCTTGTCGGGCGGGACGGGGGGATCCGGCGGGATTCGGACGTGGCGTTGGGAGAGGAGCGGGAGTCGGGCGCCGCGGCTCGCGCTTGTCGTGAATAGTGCACCAGCTGGTACATTGCATTGGCCTGTCCGGGTCCCGAGCAGTATCCGGGGACCCGGCGGCAGGGAGACACGAGAAGCGCGGCAGGCGCCACAGGCGCGGGAAGAGGCGGACGGACATGGCGACAGAGCCGGAGACGCGGAACGGGCCGTCGGCCGGAACCGGAACCGGAACCGGGGCCGGTGACGGGGCCGGTGACGGGACCGGTGTGCGGGACACCGAGAACTGGCTCGCGGCGGCCTCCATCAGCCCCGAGGTGGCCGAGCTGCGCCCGGACTACCGCGCGCTGCTCATCACCGTCGAGGGCCTGCGTCCGGGCCCCGGCGACGAGTCCAGCGAGCGCCTGCTCGCCGCCGCAGAGGAGGGCGCAGCCGACCCGGAGAGCCACCCGCACATCGCCGCCTGGCACGAGGCGTTCCGCTCCTTCGGCGCCAAGCCCAAGCGCATCCGGCCCAGCGTGGACGCGCTGCTGCGCCGGGTGCCGGACGGGCTGCCCCGCGTGGACCGGCTCACCGACATCTACAACGCCGTCTCCGTCGCCCACGTGCTCCCGCTCGGCGGCGAGGACCTGGACCACTACACGGGCCCGCTCCGCCTCGTGCGCGCCGACGGCACCGAGTCCTTCGAGGTCACCTCGGGCGGCGAGACGGTGGTGGAGCACCCCAGGGCGGGCGAGGTCGTCTGGCGCGACGACGCCGGGGTCACCTGCCGCCGCTGGAACTGGCGCCAGTGCGTACGCACCCGGCTCACCCACGACACGACCCGCGCCGTCTTCATCCTCGACGCACTCGGCCCGATGGACGACGCGGCGCTGACCGCAGCGGGCGACGCGCTCACCGAGGCGCTCATGGCCACGTCCCCGGACGCCGTCACCGCGTCGCGGCTGCTGCGCGCGTCCTGACGGCGTCTGCTGCTGCGCTGCCATCCCGCCGGCGTAGCCATCGGCGGTCCGGTCCCGGCCTGTACGGGGGTGTTGCGCGGGACGGTTGGCCGGTGTGGTGCGCGCTGTAGGGTCCCGCGCTGATTTTTGTGCCGCAGCACGCCTGGGCGGGATCCCTTGCGCGGGGCGGTTCGCCGTATTCCGGGTGCGGCTGTGTGGCTTCGGCGCGGCGTGTGGTTGCGGTGTGTCGCGGCTTGCGCCGCGTGATTCGTGGTGCCCGACGGTGGCCGTGTGGGGTGCGTGGGTGCGGGGTGTCCGGTGCCGCGCCGGGGTGTCTCCTCGGCGTGAAGCTTTCGTTTTCGGCTTTCCGCCGTCGTTCGTCTCGACCTGCGGGGACACCCCACCGCGTCCCCGTCCCGTCGGTGGCCCGCTTCCGCCCGGGGTGCGCCAATGTCCCCCCCCTTCGCGGGGTGCGCCTCCTTGCCATGCGGCGGCACGAAAACCAGCGCGGGACCTGCGGTCCCTCCTTCACGGGGCAACCCGTCCCGCGCAACTCCCCCTGTCGGGGGTGCGCAGTCCCGGGGTGCCCCTTTGGGGTTTCGTTTGCGTGCTGCGGGCCGGT
>NZ_BAAGSO010000125.1:78155-134985 GCF_054782395.1 Streptomyces daliensis
CACGGGTTGTGCCCACCCTCCCCCAGCTACCGCTGGGAGGTGCCCCCTCGCCATGCGGAACGCCTGCCCACAACGGTGGTGCTGATGGCCACCGGGCGGGAGGGGACGTGGTGGGGTGTCCCCGCAAGTGGTGGCGACGAGTATGTACAGGCAGGCGAAAAGCCGACCCGCACTTGTCGCCGCCCGAGGAGACACCCCGGCACGGCACCGACCCCCACCAGCAGGCAGCCGAAAAACCGACCCGCACTTGTCGCCGCCCGAGGAGACACCCCGGCACGGCACCGACCCCCACCACACACCAACCCCACAACCACCGGCACAAACCAAGAACCACGCGGCGCCAGCCGCGACGCACCGGTCCACACGCCGCGCCGAAGCCACCGGCCCGCACCCGAAGAACGGCGCCCAGCCACCCCACTGCGTGCCACGGCGCAAAAATCAGCGCGGGACCCTACAGCGCGCACCACACTGGCCAACCGTCCCGCGCAACACCCCCGACGAACCGGCAACCCCCGTTTCCTTCCGCCCCCCGCGAAGGGGACAGCGCCGACCGCCCCCCCGCCGTGCTTCCATGGAGGCATGATCGACGATGAGCTGATCGCACAGGTCGAGAAGGCCGTCCGCAAGGCCACGGCCGACGAGGTGATGCCGCGCTGGCGGCAGCTCGGGGACGACGAGGTCGTCCAGAAGAGCGGGCCGCACGATCTGGTCACCGTGGCCGACCAGCGGGCCGAGGAGCATCTGACGCACGCGCTGTCCGAGCTGCTGCCGGGCTCCGTCGTCGTCGGCGAGGAGGCCGTGCACGCCAAGCCCGCCACGTACGAGGCGCTGCACGGCGACGCGCCCGTCTGGATCGTGGACCCGGTCGACGGCACCCGCCAGTTCGTGCGCGGTGAGGAGGGCTTCTGCACGCTCGTGGCGCTCGCCCGCTTCGGCGAGGTGCTGGCGTCCTGGACCTACGCGCCCGCGCTCGACGTGATGGCGACGGCACGGCGCCGCGGCGGCGCGCTGCTCGACGGCGAGGCACTGCGCTCCGGCTCGCCCGAGCCCGGTGCCCCGCTCCGGGTGGCCACGTCCCACCCGGACTTCACCACCGAGGAGCAGAAGCGGGCGCTGCTCGGCCTCCGTACGGAGGGCGTCGAGCCCCGCCCCTGCGGCTCGGCCGGGCTCGAATACCTCGCGGTGGCGCGCGGCGGTCTCGACGCCGTCGCCTTCAGCTGGGAGGCGGCCTGGGACCACGCGGCCGGGCTGCTGCTCGTCGCAGAGGCGGGCGGCGCGAGCGCGACGGTGGCGGACGAGCCGTTCCGGCTCGCGGGCGGCAACGCGCTGCCCTTCACCGCGGCGCGGGACGCCGCCACGGCCCGGCGTATGGTGGGGCTGCTGCGCGCGGGCCGCTGACACGCCCTGCCGGCGGCGCCCGCGGCCGGAACCGGACCAGAACCGGAACCGGAACCGGCCGGTGCCGCCGTGCGCGCGACGGGGGCGGCTGACGCCGCTGACCTCAAGGACGAGGATCGGGCGAGGGGAGAGCCGACAGTGCCATCGATCCGTGACGCGGTCGTCGTCGGAGCAGGGCCGAACGGGCTGACAGCGGCCGTCGAACTCGCCCGCCGCGGCTTCTCCGTCGAGCTGTTCGAAGCCCGGGAGTCCGTGGGCGGCGGCGCCCGTACGGAGGAGCTGACCCTCCCCGGCTTCCGGCACGACCCCTGTTCCGCCGTGCACCCCACGGGCGCGGGCTCGCCCGCCTTCCGCGACATGCCCCTGGAGCGGTACGGGCTGGAGTGGCTGCACCCCGAACTCCCCATGGCCCAGCCCTTCCCCGACGGCAGCGCGGCCGTGCTCGCGCGCTCCGTCGGCGAGACGGCGATGTCGCTGGGGCCGCGCGACGCGGGAACGTACCGCCGTCTCGTCGAACCCTTCACCGGCAAGTGGGACACCCTCGCCGCCGACTTCCTCGGCATCGGCTCGGCCCTCAACGGCCGC
The DNA here is from genome assembly GCF_054782395.1 of Streptomyces daliensis. Classification (NCBI taxonomy): domain Bacteria; kingdom Bacillati; phylum Actinomycetota; class Actinomycetes; order Kitasatosporales; family Streptomycetaceae; genus Streptomyces; species Streptomyces daliensis. Next base: position 80,139 of record NZ_BAAGSO010000125.1, read on the forward strand.
TTCCCCACCGACCCCGTGCTGCTCGCCCGCTTCGGGCTGACGGGGCTGCGCCCGCTGAGCTGGGTCAACCGCCGCTTCCACGACGCGAAGGCCCCCGCGCTGCTGGCGGGCCTCGCCGGACACGTCATCGCGCCGCTGTCCACGCCCGCCGTGACGGCGCCCGCGCTGGTCTTCGCGCTCGCCGCGCACGCCAACGGCTGGCCGCTGCCGCGCGGCGGCTCCCAGGCCATCTCGGACGCGCTCGCCGGGTACTTCCGCGCGCTGGGCGGTGTCATCCACACCGGTACCGAGGTGAAGCGCCTCGACGAACTGCCGCCCGCGCGTGCCTACGTCTTCGACACCTCGCCGACGGCCCTCGCGCGCATCGCGGGGCTCGGCAACGCGTACGCGAACTACCGGTACGGTGCCAGCGTCTTCAAGATCGACTACGCGCTGGACGGGCCCGTCCCCTGGACCAGCGAGGAGGCGCGCCGCGCGGGCACCGTGCACGTCGGGCCGACGGCGCGCGACATCGACACCGCCATGCGCGACGCGGTGGGCGGCCGTGCCCCGGACCGGCCCTTCCTGATCACGGCCCAGCCGTCGCTGGTGGACGGCTCGCGCGCGCCCAAGGGCAAGCACGTCTTCTGGGCGTACGGACACGTGCCCAACGGCTGGGAGGGCGACGCGACGGAGGCCGTCGAGCGCCAACTGGAGCGGTTCGCACCCGGGTTCCGCGATCTGGTGCTGGCCCGCGCGACGGCGGGCCCGCCCGAACTCGCGGCGCGCAACGCCAACTATGTGGGCGGCGACATCGCGTGCGGGTCGCCGCAGTCGCTGCAACTGGTGCTGCGCCCGAAGCTCACACGGGTGCCGTACGAGACGGCGCACCCGGCCGTGTATCTGTGCTCCTCGGCGACGCCGCCGGGTGCGGGGGTGCACGGCATGGGCGGCCACCACGCGGCCCGCGCGGTCTGGCGCCGTCTGCGCCTGCGCCGCTGAATGTTCCTTCCGCCCTCCCGGGCAGCCCTGGAGGGCGGGCACTGGCACGCCGCCCGCCGGGGTGAACCGCCGCGCGCGAACGCCGGTCAGGGGCGGAGCCGGGTCGAGCCGCCGCCGTGGAGCGCTTCGCCGACCATCGCCCGGACCGCGTCCCGCAGCCCGTACAGCGGATGGTGCCGGGGCGGCCCGGCGCCGGGATCCTCGCGCAGCTCCTTGAGCAGCGCCCAGCACAGCGCCAGCATCACCAGCACGAAGGGCAGCGCCACCAGGATCGTGCCGGACTTGAGAGATTCGAGGCCGCCCGCGAGCAGCAGCACGGCGGCCACGGCCGACATCAGCACGCCCCACGTGACGACCAGCCACGTACGCGGATGCAGCGCGCCCCTGCTCGTGAGGGAGCCCATCACCAGGGAGGCCGAGTCGGCGCTGGTGATGAAGTACATCATCACCAGCAGGATCGCCAGCACCGAGGTCACGGACTGGAACGGCAGCGCCTCCAGCGTGGCGAAGAGGGACTTCTCCGCGTTGTCTGCCTCGCCCGCCAGGCCGGCGCGGCCCGTCGAGTCCAGCCTGATCGCCGTACCGCCCATCACACAGAACCACACCGCCGAAGCGCCGCTGGGCACCAGCAGCACGCCGAGCAGGAACTCGCGGACGGTGCGCCCGCGCGAGATACGGGCCAGGAACGTGCCGACGAACGGGGCCCACGACAGCCACCACGCCCAGTAGAAGATCGTCCAGGTGCCGAGCCAGTCGCTGTGCCCGAAGGCGCCGGTGCGGGACGAGGTGACCAGGAGTTCCTGGAGGTACGGGCCGACCGTCGCCGGGATCGAGTCGAGCAGGAAGACGGTCGGGCCCGCGACGAAGACGAAGACCATCAGCAGTGCGGCGAGCACGATGTTGATACTGCTCAGCCACTTGACGCCCTTGTGCAGCCCGGAGAAGGCCGAGAGGACGAACGCGGCCCCCAGCACGACGATGACCAGCAGCTCGACGGTGGTCGTGTGCGGCACGCCCAGCGAGAGATGCAGCCCCTCCGCGACCTGGAGCGCGCCCAGACCGAGACTGGTGGCCGTGCCGAAGACGGTCGCGAAGACCGCCAGCAGATCGATGACCTTGCCCTGCCAGCCGTCAGCGCGCCGCTGCCCGATGAGGGACACGAACACGGAACTGACGCGGTTGCCGCGCCCCTTGCGGAACGTGGCGTAGGCGAGGGCGAGCCCGCCCATCCCGTAGATGGCCCAGGGGTGGAGCGTCCAGTGGAACAGCGCGTACTCCAGCCCCGTCTGCGCGGCGGCCCCCGAGCGGGGCGCGACGTCGCCGAAGGGCGGCGGATCCGCGTAGTGCTGGAGCGGCTCGCCCACCCCGTAGAACATCAGGCCGATGCCCATGCCCGCGCTGAACATCATTGCGATCCAGGCGAGGTTGTCGAACTCCGGCTCCTCGTCGTCCTTGCCGAGCCGCAGCCGCCCGAAGCGGCCGAGCGCCAGCATGAGGCACAGCACGAGGAAGACGTTCGCGGCGATCATGAACAGCCAACTGAAGTTGCCGAGCACCCAGTTCAGCGCGCCGTCGGTGAACGAGTCGAAGGAGCCCTTGCCGAGCGCCGCCCACAGCACGACGCCCGCGACGACGAGGACACCGAGGGTCACCACGGCCTTGTCCGGGGGCGGGTCGAGGGGCGGGCCTTCGCCGGAGGTGCCGGTACCGTCACCGGGCGTGCCGTCACCGGGCGTGCCGTCGCCCGGGGGGCCGTCACCGGGCGTGCCGGGGCCGTCCTGCCCGGGCGGCTCCGGGAAGGTGGTCGTATCGGTGCTCATGCCGCCCCACTATGGTGCGATACCCGCTGTTTTCTGGTGGTGCCGCGCCGTGGACGGAGGCCTCGCCGGACGGTGCGCCGTAGTCGGCGGGCAGGGGCTGCGGATAGGGTCGCAGCGGCGCGACTGCCTGTTCGAACGCAAGAGAGACCCAGGGGCAGAACCATGACAACGACGGCGCGCGTGCTGATTGCCGCGGACAAGTTCAAGGGATCGCTGACGGCCGTCGAGGTCGCCGAGCGTGTCACGGCCGGTATCAGGAGAGCCCGGCCCGAGGCCCGGATCGAGGCCCTGCCCGTCGCCGACGGAGGCGACGGCACCGTGGCCGCAGCCGTCGCGGGCGGCTTCGAGCGCAGAGAGGTGGAGGTCACCGGACCGCTCGGCGCGTCGGTCACCGCCGCGTTCGCACTGCACGGCGACACCGCCGTGGTCGAGATGGCGGAGGCGTCCGGCCTCCAGCTCATGCCGCCCGGCGTCTTCGCGCCGCTGACGGCCACCACGTACGGATCGGGCGAAGTGCTGCTCGCCGCGGTCGAGGCGGGGGCGCGCACCATCGTCTTCGGCGTCGGCGGCTCGGCGACGACGGACGGCGGCGCGGGCATGCTCGAAGCGCTCGGGGCACGCTTCCTCGACCGGGACGGCGACCCCGTGCCGCACGGCGGCGGCCCGCTCATCGAGATGGTCTCCGCCGACCTCTCCGGGCTGGACGAGCGGCTGAAGAACGTCGAGATCGTCCTCGCCAGCGACGTCGACAACCCGCTGACGGGGCCGAAGGGCGCCCCCGCGGTCTACGGGCCCCAGAAGGGGGCCAGCGAGGAGGACGTGGCCGTCCTCGACACGGCGCTCACCCACTTCACGCAGGTGCTGGCCGAGGCGGTCGGGCCCAGCGCGACGGAGGCGGCGCGGGCGCCCGGCGCGGGCGCTGCGGGGGGCATCGGGTACGGGGCGCTGGTCGGCCTGCGCGCCTCTTTCCGGCCCGGCATCGAGGTACTGCTCGACGTCCTGGGCTTCGCCCCGGCCCTGGACCGCGCGGACCTCGTGATCACGGGCGAGGGCTCGCTCGACGAGCAGACGCTGCACGGCAAGGCTCCGGCGGGGGTCGCGGCGGCGGCCCGTAAGGCGGGCAAGCAGGTCGTCGCGGTGTGCGGCAGGCTCGCGCTCGACGAGCCCGCGCTCAAGGGGGCGGGCATCGAGAGGGCGTACCCCCTCACCGATCTCGAACCCGACACGTCCCGCTGCATCGCCAACGCGGGCCCACTCCTGGAATCCACAGCAGAACGCGTGGCTGCGGCGCATCTATGAAACGAAGGGTCGCCCCTTCACCGGGTTGTGCCCCTTCACGGGGTGCGACGTTGACCGCCTCACGGGGTGCTCCTCTCCTCAGAGGGTGCGCCTGGTGTGGGTGCCCCTTTGGGGGTTCGTTCGCGTGTGGCGGGCCGGTGGCACGGGTTGTGCCCACCCGTCCCGCCAGCGGGACGATTGCCCACAACATTTTTGTGCCGCTGCACGGGGCGCGGCGTTTTTCGGGTGCGGGTGGGTGGCTTCGGTGCGGCGTGTGGTTGCGGTGCGGTGCGGCTGGCGCCGCGTGGTTGTTGGCTTGTGCCGGTGGTCGTGTGGGGTCGGTGTGTGGTGGGGGTCGGTGCCGCGGTGGGGTGTCTCCTCGGGCGGCGACAAGTGCGGGTCGGTTTTTCGGCTGTCTGTACATACTCGTCGCCACCACTTGCGGGGACAACCTCCGGGTCCGCTCCCACTGTTGTGGGCAGGCGTTCCGCATGGCGAGGGGGCACCTCCCAGCGGTAGCTGGGGGAGGGTGGGCACACCCCCCCACCGGCCCGCAGCCGCGAACGAAACCCCAAAGGGGCACCGGGCTACGCACCCCCGACAGGGGGAGTTGCGCGGGACCGGTTGCCCCGTGAAAGGGGACCGCAGGTCCCGCGCTGTGGGGTGGACCTTGGCGCACCCGGAGCTGGATAGTGGGCCACCGGCGGGACGGGGACGTGGTGGGGTGTCCCCGCAGGTCGAGAAAGTCACCGGCCGGGAGCCGAAAACGAGACCTTCACGCCGAGGAGACACCCCGGCGCGGCACCGGACACCGTAGAACACGTACCCCACACGGCCACCGGCACAAGCCAAGAACCACGCGGCGCCAGCCGCGTCGTACCGCAACCACACGCCGCGCCGTAGCCACCGGCCAGGCAGCCGAACACGGCGCCAAGCCACACGCGCACCGCCCCCGTGACGCGGCGCAAAAATCAGCGCGGGACCCTACAGCGCGCACCACACCGGCCAACCGTCCCGCGCAACACCCCCGTCGAACGGGGAACCCCCCGTTTCCTTCCGCCCCCCGCGAAGGGGACCCGTTGTGCCGTCGCACAGGCCGGGCGTCCGTCGGGTGGTCGGGGGCAGCGAACCTGGGGGATGCCGTGGACGGGGACTTCCGCCGGTGCTGAGGTGAGCGCCGAGCACCGGTGGAAGGAGGGCCGATGGCGGCCGCTTCACTGGAGGTCCGGGAGGTGTCCGTCGGCTATGGGCCGGTACGGGCGCTGAGCGAGGTCTCCCTGGACGTGCCCGAGGGAGCCGTGGTCGCCGTACTGGGCGGCAACGGCGCGGGCAAGTCCACATTGCTGCGGGCCGTTTCCCGCACGCTGCGTTTTCACGGCGGAGCGATCCGCTCGGGCACCCTCGCCTTCGGCGGCCGACGCCTGGACGGACTCCCGCCCGACCAGGTGGTCGCCGCGGGAGTGGTGCAGGTGCCCGAGGGGCGGCAGATCTTCGCCCGCATGACCGTGGCGGACAACTTACGCGCAGGAGCGCGCGGCCGCCGTGGCGCGGCAACGGCGGAAGCGCTGGCCCGCGTGCACGCGCTCTTCCCCGTACTGGCCGAGCGGTCCCGCCAGCGCGCGGGCCTGCTCTCGGGCGGCGAACAGCAGATGCTCGCGCTCGGCCGCGCCCTGATGGCGCGGCCCAGGCTGCTGCTGCTGGACGAGCCCACGCTGGGACTCGCCCCGCTCGCCTCGGCCCGGATCGCCCAGACCATCCGGGAGATCAACGCGCAGGGCACCTCGGTCCTGCTGGTCGAGCAGAACGCGGCCGTCGCGCTCAGGCTGGCGTCCTCGGCCTGTGTGCTGGAGGTCGGCGAGGTGACGCTGCGGGGTCCGGCCGACGAGCTGGCCGCGTCGGACGAGGTACGGCGCCGCTACCTCGGCATCGCCGACGAGGAGCCCCCGCAGGCCCCGGCAGCCGGTCTCCCCGCCCCCGCCGGAGCCCCGCGCCCCGTGCCGGTCCTGCGCCGGTGGTCCGCGTGACGGGGCGGCAGGGCGGTACGGAGCACTCCCGGGTGCCGGCGCCCGAGCGGCCGTCGCATTCCGCGAGCGCGAGGCCCGTATCGTCCTCGCGACCCGCACCCGTCGCACCCTCCCCGGCCTCGGAGCCCCCCGTGCCGCCGCTGGCCGTACGCGGCCTTACCGTGCGCTTCGCTGGGCTGACGGCGCTGGACGGGGTCTCGTTCACCGTCGAGCCGGGTAGTGTGCACGCGGTCATCGGGCCGAACGGTGCGGGCAAGTCCACCTGCCTCAACGTGCTCTCGGGCCTCTATCGCGCGGCCGAGGGCAGCGTCCGCCTCGGGGACGCCGAGCTGACGGGGCTCGCACCGCACCGCGTCGCGGGGCTCGGCGTGGCCCGTACGTTCCAGAATCTCGCGCTGTCCCCGCACATCACCGTCGCGGACACGCTGCTGCTGGGCCGTCACCGGCTCACCCGCGCGGGTTTCCTGGCCAGCGGGCTGCGGCTGCCGTCGGCGGCCCGCGAGGCGGCGCGGCACCGTGCGCGCGTCGAGGAGATCGCGGAGTTCACGGGCCTGGACCGGTATCTGGACCGGCCTGCCGCCACGCTGCCGTACGGGCTCCAGAAGCTGGCCGAGCTGGCGCGGGCGCTGTGCATGGAGCCGCGACTGCTGCTGCTCGACGAGCCGGTCGCGGGAATGACGGCGGACGAGCGCCGCCGCACGGCCGCGGTGATCGCGGGCGTACGCGACAGCCTCGGCATCTCCCTCGTCCTCGTCGAGCACGACATGGGCATGGTGATGCGCCTCGCCGACGCCGTCACGGTGCTCGACTTCGGCCGCCGCATCGCCGACGGGCACCCCGACGACGTGCGCCGCGACCCCGCCGTCATCCGCGCCTACCTCGGCGAAGCGTCCACGGACGACGAAGAGGCCCAGGACGACGGCGACGGCGAAGACAGCGGGACCCCTGACAAGAGCAACCGCACCGGCACGCAGGAGGCCCCGTGACCACCTTCACCGAACTCCTGCTGGGCGGGCTCTCGATGGGCGCCGTCTACGCGCTCATCGCCCTCGGCTTCGTCGTCATCTACAAGGCGACCGAGGTCGTGAACTTCGCCCACGCCTCCCTCCTCCTGGCGGGCGGCTATCTGACGGCGGTCCTCCAGGACGACCTGGGCTTCTGGGCGGCGCTGGCCGTCGGTGTCACGGGCGCGGCGGTGCTCGGCGCGGGCGTCGAGTTCCTGGTGCTGCGCCGCTACCGGGGCCGGGACCAGAGCCTGATCGCCATCGTCACCATCGGCGTCGACATCCTGCTCATCACCGACCTCACCCGGCGCATCGGCTCCCATGTCTACGGCCTCGGCGACCCGTGGGGCGACCGCGTGCTGTCCCTGGGCCCCGTCACCCTCCCGCAGACCCGTGTCGCCGCGTTCGTCGTCGCCGCGCTGCTCATCACCGCGTTCCTGTTCGCGTTCCGCTTCACGCCCTGGGGTGTGGCCATGCGCGCCGCTGCCGAACGGCCCGAGACGGCGGCGCTGATGGGGATCAGGCTGGGCCGGGTCTCCGCCTCCGCGTGGGCGGTGGCGGGCGGGCTGGCCGCCGTCGCGGCGCTGTTCCTCACCGTCTTCCCCACGCCGGGGCTGGAGCGCGGCACCTCGCTGGCCGCCTTCAAGGCGTTTCCAGCGGCCATCCTCGGCGGTCTCGACTCGACGACGGGGGCCCTGGCGGGCGGGCTCATCGTCGGTGTGACGGAGGCGCTGGTGACCGGCTACCAGAGCGATCTGACCTTCCTCGGCCGCGGCATCGGCGGACTGGCCCCCTACGTGGTCATGGTCCTGGTGCTCCTCGTCCGCCCGGCCGGGCTCTTCGGTACGAGGGAGCTGACCCGTGTCTGACCGCCCACGCCGCACCGCGCACGCCTCACCGTCGGCGGAGAACCGTGCCCCGCGCGAACAGGCGGGCCGCCGCCTCGCGGACCGCCTCCCGTACTCGCCGCCGCGCCTCATCGGCGGCGCCCTCGCGGCGGTGCTCCTCCTCGCCCTCCCCTTCTACCTCGACCGCTTCTGGCTCCAGGCCGGGCTCTTCGCCATGGCCGCTTCGATCGGCGCCATCGGCCTCACCATGCTCACCGGGTCCACGGGGCAGCTCTCCCTGGGGCACGCGTTCTTCCTCGCGGTCGGCGCGTACGGCTACTGCGCCTTCGCGGGCGTCGGGAGTACGGAGAGCGGCCACGAGCTGACCGGGCTCGGGGCCCCTCCGTGGCTGGCCGTGGTGCTCGCCGTGCTGCTCGCGGGCGCGGCGGGCGGGCTGTTCAGCCCCATCGCGGGGCGGCTGCACGGCCCGTATCTGGGCATCGCGACGCTCGCGCTGATCTTCATCGGTCAGCATGTCCTCTTCAACGCAGGTGATCTGACCGGCGGTTACAACGGACGCGAGGTGCCCCGGCTCTCGCTCTTCGGGTTCACCTTCGACGACAGCCCCGTCGTGGTGGCCTCGGTGCCCTTCGAGTCGTCAGAGAAGCTCTGGTACGCGGGCCTGGTCCTGCTCGCCCTGTGCGCGCTGTTCGCCCGGGGCGTGCTGCGCGGACGTCCCGGCAGGGCCATGAACGCGATCCGCGACCACCGTGTGGCCGCCGGGGTGATGGGGGTGCCCGTCGCCCGCTACCGCGGCGCCGTCTTCGTGCTCTCGTCCATGTACGCGGGCCTGGCCGGGGTCCTGCTGGCCCTGGTCTTCCAGCGGACGGTGCCCGACTACTTCGGGTTCGTCCTGTCACTCGAATACCTGGCGATGATCGTGGTGGGCGGGCTCGGCTCGGTCACCGGGGCCGTCCTCGGCGCCTCCTTCATCGCCCTGCTGCCCCAACTGCTCACCCGTTACAGCGATGTCCTGCCCCTCGTCTCCGCGCCCGGCACGGGCGGGGTCGCGCCGGGTGAGATGTCCCGCTATCTCTACGGCGCCGCCGTAGTCGCGGTGGTCCTCTTCCTGCCAGGCGGCCTCGTCCGGCTCGCCGTCCACCGTTCGCCGCACGCCACTGACGGAGGGTCCCCTTCATGACGACGCACACCCGTACCCGTACCCGTACCCGTACCCGTACCCGTACCCGTACACGTACCCGCGCGGTCACCCGCACCGCGCTCGCCGCCGCGCTCGCGCTCCTCGCCGCCTCCGCGTGCAGCGGCAAGTCCACGGCGGGAGGGGGCGACGGCGAGGACGCGCAGGGCGTCAAGACAGGCGCCGGGGTCACGGAGAAGACCATCACCCTCGGCGCCCTCACCGACATGACGGGCGTCTACGCCTCGCTCGGCAAGAGCGTCACCCAGGCGCAGCAGCTCTACATCAAGCAGACCAACGCGGACGGCGGCATCTGCGGCCGCAAGCTCGACCTCACCGTCCGCGACCACGGCTACGACGCGGGCAAGGCCATCCCCGCCTACACCGAGCTGGAGCCCGAGGTCCTGGGCTTTGTCCAGTTCCTCGGCTCGCCCTTCGTCAGCGCGGCCAAGAGCCGCATCGAGAAGGAGGACAAGGTCCTGGTCATCCCGATGGCCTGGTCCGCCTCCCTGCTGGGCGACGAGCACATCCGCGTCATCGGCGCTACCTACGACGTGGAGACCGTCAACGCCGTCGACTTCCTGGTGAAGGAGAAGGGCCTGAAGAAGGGCGACAAGGTCGGCCACGTCTACTTCGAGGGCGACTACGGCGAGAACGCGCTGGAGGGCGCAGAGGAGGCGGCCAAGAAGCACGGACTGACCCTCGTCAAGCAGAAGATCAAGCCGACGGACGAGGACATGTCGGCGCAGGTCTCCGCGTTCGACAAGGCGGGCGTCAAGGCGGCCCTCGTCAGCGCGGGGCCGCGGCAGGCCGCGTCGCTGGTGGGGCTGGCGGCGGCGAGCGGGCTCAAGATACCGATCGCCGGCAACAACTCGGCCTTCGCGCCGCAGCTGCTCAAGACCCAGGCGGGCAAGGCGCTCCAGGGTGACTACTACGTCGCCGCCTCCACCCTGCCGATCGGCTCCGAGGAGCCGGGGCCGAGCAAACTGGCCCGTGCGTACGCCGCGGAGTACCCCAAGGCCGTCCTCGACAATGGCGTGATCGCGGGCTACAACGCCACGGCGGTCTACGTCCAGGCCCTCAAGAAGGCGTGCGAGGCCAAGGACCTCACCCGCGAGGGCGTCACCAAAGCCCTGCTGTCCCTGCGCGCCTACGGCAACGGCTTCGGCATCACCCACGACTTCTCGAACCCGGACAAGCCCTCCACTCGCGAGAGCTACATCCTCAAGCCGGACGAAAAGGCAAAGGGCGGCCTGGTGGTAGCCCGCGACGCGCAGACCGCAGACTGAAACACCGGCTCCCCCCTTCACCGGTTGCACCCCTTCACGGGGTGCGCGGTGAAGGCCACACGGGGTGCCCGTTTCTGGCAGGGGTGCGCCTGCCTGGGTGCCCCTTTGGGTTTCGTGCGCGGGTGCGGGCCGGTGGGTGGGTTGTGCCCACCCGTTCCGCCATGCGGAACGCCTGCCCACAACAGTGGTGGCTGGGCCCGTACCGCGAGGTGCGGGCACACAGCGTGGGAACAAGTGGAGGGGTCACCGACCTGCGGTTGGCCACCGGGTGGGAGGGGACGTGGTGGGGTGTCCCCGCAGGTCGAGCAAGTCACCGGCCGAGAGGCAAAAACGAGACCTTCACGCCGAGGAGACACCCCGGCGCGGCGCCGACCCCCACCACCCAGGCACCCCATAACCACCGGCGCAAGCCAAGAATCACGCGGCGCCAGCCGCGTCGCACCGTCACCACACGCCGCGCCGAAGCCACCGGCCCGCACCCGGAAACGGCGCCCCGCCACACGCGCAGCGCCTCGTGCAGCGGCACAAAAATCAGCGCGGGACCCTACGGCACCCACCACACCGGCCAGCCGTCCCGCGCAACACCCCCGTGACGCGTAATGGGCGTGGGCCCCGAGCTTCTGCTCGGGGCCCACGCCCATTACGTTCACTCCGCTCAGCCCTGCGCAGCAGTCCGCGCCTCGCGGCGGTTGTCGCGGAACGTGTTGACCCGTCGCGCCGTCGCGAACAGCGGGATCACCGCGCCGAGGACGACCTGAAGCGCGCACCCCGTCTGGAGCAGCAGCTCACCGCCGGGCGCGTCGAACGCCCAGGCCGCCAGCAGCCCCATGCTCGCCACGATCCAGCCCAGCATGGCGACAGCGAGGCTGCCCCGCGGCTTCGGGTACTCGACCCGGCTCACCATCAGCCAGGCCACACCGATGATGGCCAGCAGCGTCGGCAGGAAGGGAAGTTCCAGCAGCACGATCGAGACGACCGTCAGCGCCCCGAACGGGCTCGGCATCCCCTGGAAGATGCCGTCTCTCAGCGTGACGCACGAGAACCGCGCGAGCCGCAGCACCACAGCCAGCAGCACCACCACCGCGGCCACCAGCGAGACCCGCTGGTTCGCGTCGTTGGCGACCATGCCCCACACGCTCACGAAGTACGCGGGTGCCAGGCCGAAGCTGATGAGGTCCGAGAGGTTGTCCAGCTCGGCGCCCATCGCGGAGCTGCGCAGCTTGCGGGCCACGAGGCCGTCGAACAGGTCGAAGACGGACGCGAGCAGCATCAGTACGACGGCGGTCGCGGCGCTGTGCCGCGCCATGCCGCCGTCCTCGCTGCCGGTGAGGTGCGGGATCAGCACGCCCGTGGTGGTGAAGTACACCGCCATGAAGCCGCACGTCGCGTTGCCCAGCGTCAGCGTGTCCGCTATCGAGAGCCGCGTCGACAGCGGCATCTCGTCGTCGTCCTCGTCGGTCTCCGGGACCCACGAAGCCTGTGTATCGGGATCAATCACGGTCAATTCGAGTCACCCCCGCGGTCGTGGTCTGGCCGACCTCGACGGCGGCCTCGACTCCCTCCGGCAGATAGATGTCCACCCGGGAGCCGAAGCGGATCAGCCCGATGCGCTCGCCCTGTTCCACCTTGGCACCCTGCGCCACGTAAGGAACGATCCGGCGCGCCACGGCACCGGCGATCTGAACCATCTCGATGTCGCCCAGCTCCGTGTCGAAGTGCCAGACGACGCGCTCGTTGTTCTCGCTCTCCTTGTTGAACGCGGGCACGAAGCCCCCGGGGATGTGCTCCACGGACGTCACCGAGCCCGCCAGGGGCGCGCGGTTGACGTGGACGTTCAACGGGCTCATGAAGATCGCGACGCGGGTGCGCCCGTCCTTCCACGGCATGATGCTCTGCACCACGCCGTCGGCGGGAGAGATGACGCGGCCCTGCGTGATCTCGCGCTCCGGGTCGCGGAAGAACCACAGCATGCCCGCCGCGAGCGCGGTGGCAGGCACGGCGACCGCTGCCGCCTTGCCCGAGCGGCGGGCCCGGAACAGGCTGACGGCGGCCGTGGCCACTGTCGGGAGGAGCCACGGCGACGCCCCGCGTGCGAGGCGGACGCGACCGCTGGGTGCAGAGGATGGGCTGTGGGGCATGGATGACCTTCGTAGCGGAGGGAGCCGCGTATTCGACGGGGGGACGGCGGCTTTCCGGGATGCTATCGGTTACTGGTGGCAACTGGGCAAGCCAGAGCGCCAGTCAGTGTGCGAAGTCCCAGATCGGGGTGTGATCTTGATCCCCAAGAAAACACCCCGAAAAAGGACATTCAGCCCTGGAAGCGGTACTCCTCCAGCAGGCGGCGGCCCACGATCATTTTCTGGATCTCGGCGGTTCCTTCGCCGATCAAGAGCATCGGCGCCTCTCGGTAGAGCCGCTCGATCTCGTACTCCTTGCTGAAACCGTACCCGCCGTGGATACGGAACGCGTCCTCCACTACCTCCTTGCAGTACTCGGAGGCGAGATATTTGGCCATCCCCGCCTCAAGGTCATTGCGCTGTCCGGAGTCCTTCTTGCGGGCAGCGCCCACCATGAGCGCGTGCGCGGCCTCAACCTTGGTACCCATTTCGGCCAGCTTGAACTGGATGGCCTGGTGCTGGGCGATCGGCTTTCCGAAAGTATGGCGTTGCTGTGCGTAGTCGATGCCCAATTCGAAGGCACGCTGCGCCACGCCGCAACCACGCGCCGCGACATTCACGCGGCCGACCTCCACACCGTCCATCATCTGATAGAAGCCGCGGCCGGTCTCTCCGCCGAGCACGCGGTCGGCCGGAATTCGCAGGTCCTGCATGATGAGCTCGGTAGTGTCGACGCCCTTGTAGCCCATCTTGTCGATCTTCCCGGGGATGGTCAGGCCCGGCCTGACCTCGCCGAATCCCGGCTCCTTCTCCACCAGGAAGGTCGTCATGGACTTGTGCGGGGCCGTGCCCTCCGGGTGGCCCTCGTCGGTGCGGCACAGCACCGCGACGAGCGTCGAGGAGCCGCCGTTCGTCAGCCACATCTTCTGTCCGTTGAGCAGAAAATCGTCGCCGTCGCGCACGCCCTTGGAAGAGATGGCCGACACGTCGGAGCCGAGCGCGGGTTCCGACATCGAGAAGGCGCCCCGGATCTCGCCGGCCGCCATCCTCGGCAGGAAATACTCCTTCTGCTCCCGCGTTCCGTGCTGCTTGAGCATGTAGGCCACGATGAAGTGCGTGTTGATGATGCCCGACACGCTCATCCAGCCGCGTGCGATCTCCTCCACGCACAGCGCGTAAGTGAGCAGCGACTCCCCGAGGCCGCCGTACTCCTCCGGGATCATCAGACCGAAGATCCCGAGTTCCTTCAGTCCTTCGACTATCTCCGCGGGGTACTCGTCCTTGTGCTCCAGCTCCGTGGCGACAGGCAGGATCTCCTTGTCGACGAAACTACGGACGGTGGAGAGGATTTCCCGCTGGATCTCCGTCAGCCCGTCGGTCTGCGCGAGACGTCCCATCTCACTTCTCTCCCTTCCGCGCGGCCGGAGCCTCACGAAGCTCCGGGCGGCCCGGCTGTTCTCCGCCGCGCTCCTTGATGTACGCCTCCGTGGGCACCATCACCTTGCGCCGGAAGACGCACACCAGGGTGCCGTCCTGGTTGTAGCCCTTGGTCTCCACGTGCACGACACCCCGGTCGCTCTTGGACCGCGACGGCGTCTTGTCCAGCACCGTCGTCTCGCCGTAGATCGTGTCCCCGTGGAAGGTGGGGGCCACGTGCTTGAGCGACTCCACCTCCAGGTTGGCGATGGCCTTGCCCGAGACGTCCGGCACGGACATGCCCAGCAGCAGCGAGTAGACGTAGTTGCCGACGACGACGTTCTTGCCGAAGTCCGTCGTCCGCTCCGCGTAGTTGCTGTCCATGTGGAGCGGATGGTGGTTCATGGTGAGGAGGCAGAAGAGGTGGTCGTCGTACTCGGTGACCGTCTTGCCCGGCCAGTGCTTGTAGACGTCACCGACCGTGAACTCCTCGTAGGTGCGGCCGAACTGCATGATCACGCCTCCGGGGGCTCGAACGTCGTGGTGCGGCGCATGCCCGCCGCGCGGCCCTTGCCCGAGATGACCAGGGCCATCTTGCGGCTGGCCTCGTCGATCATCTCGTCGCCGAGCATCGCCGAGCCCTTCTTGCCGCCCTTCTCGGAGGTGAAGTACTCGTACGCGTCGAGGATCATCTCGGCGTGGTCGTAGTCCTCCTGGGAGGGCGAGAAGATCTCGTTCGACGCCTCGACCTGGCCCGGGTGCAGCACCCACTTGCCGTCGAAGCCGAGCGCGGCGGCGCGCTGGGCGACCTCGCGGTAGCCGTCGACGTTCTTGATCTGGAGGTAGGGCCCGTCGATCGCCTGGAGGTCGTGCGTACGGGCCGCCATCAGGATCCGCATCAGGATGTAGTGGTAGGCGTCCGCCGGGTAGCCGGGCGGCTGCTCGCCCACGACCAGGGACTTCATGTTGATGGACGCCATGAAGTCAGCGGGGCCGAAGATGATGGTCTCCACGCGCGGCGAGGCGGCGGCGATGGCGTCGACGTTGACGAGGCCCTTGGCGTTCTCGATCTGCGCCTCGATGCCGATCCGGCCGACCTCGTAGCCCATCGTGGTCTCGATCTGCGTCAGCAGCATGTCCAGGGCCTGCACCTGCTGCGCGTCCTGCACCTTCGGCAGCATGATGCAGTCCAGGTTGGCGCCCGCGCCCTCCACGACGGTGATCACGTCGCGGTACGTCCAGTGCGTCGTCCAGTCGTTGACCCGCACGACCCGGGTCTTGCCGGTCCAGTCGCCCTCGTTGAGGAACTTGACGATGGTGTGCCGCGCGTCGGGCTTGGCGAGCGGCGCGCAGGCGTCCTCCAGGTCGAGGAAGACCTGGTCGGCGGGGAGGCCCTGGGCCTTCTCCAGGAAGCGCGGATTGCTCCCGGGTACGGCGAGACAGGACCGCCGCGGACGGAGACGGTTGACGGGGCTCATGCGGGGACCTCCAGGGGGTCGAGCTGGTTCGCTGTGCGGATCTCGTCGACGATACGGCCGATGATCTCCGTGATGCCGAAGTCCTTCGGGGTGAAGACCGCCGCGACTCCGGCGGCCCTGAGCGCTTCGGCGTCGGCCGACGGGATGATGCCGCCGACGATCACGGGCATGTCGGTGACGCCCGTGCGGCGCAGTCGCGCCAGCACGTCCGGCACCAGCTCGGCGTGCGAGCCGGAGAGGATGGACAGGCCGACGCAGTGCACGTCCTCGGCGACGGCCGCCGAGACGATCTGTTCCGGGGTGAGCCTGATCCCCTGGTAGATCACCTCGAAGCCCGCGTCGCGGGCCCGTACGGCGATCTGCTCGGCTCCGTTGCTGTGCCCGTCGAGTCCTGGCTTGCCCACCAGCAGCCGGAGCTTGCCGACGCCGAGGTCGGCCGCCGTCGCGTCGACCTTCCGGCGCACCCCGTCCAGGGCCGAGCCCTCCTCGACGGGTACGGCGACGGGCGCGCTGCTCACACCCGTAGGGGCCCGGAACTCGCCGAACACCTCGCGCAGCGCGCCCGCCCACTCGCCGGTGGTCACCCCCGCGCGGGCGCACTCCAGGGTGGCCTCCATCAGGTTCGCTTCGGTGGCCGCCGCCTCCTTCAGCAACTGGAGCGCCTGCGCCGAGCGCGGGTGCACATACGGCTCGTCGCGCGTGGCACGCCACCGCCCGATGGCCTCCACGACCTGCTTCTCCGTCGCCGGGTCCACGGTCTGGATGACCGTGTCCAGGTCGGCGGTGAGCGGGTTCGGCTCCGTCGACTCGTAGCAGTTGACGCCGACGATCTTCTCGTCGCCCGACTCGATACGCCCGCGCCGCTCCGCGTGCGAGGCGACGAGCTGGGACTTGAGGTAGCCGGACTCGACGGCCGCCATGGCGCCGCCCATCTCCTCGATGCGCCGCATCTCGGTGAGGGACTCGTCGATCAGCTCCTCCACCTTCTTCTCGACGACGTGGGAGCCCGCGAAGATGTCCTCGTACTCCAGCAGATCGCTCTCGTGCGCCAGCACCTGCTGGATGCGCAGCGACCACTGCTGGTCCCAGGGCCGGGGGAGGCCCAGGGCCTCGTTCCAGGCGGGCAACTGGACGGCGCGGGCGCGCGCGTCCTTGGACAGGGTCACGGCCAGCATCTCCAGCACGATGCGCTGCACGTTGTTCTCGGGCTGGGCCTCGGTCAGGCCGAGGGAGTTGACCTGCACGCCGTAGCGGAAGCGGCGCTGCTTGGGGTTCTCGATGCCGTACCGCTCGCGGGTGACCTTGTCCCAGATGCGGGTGAAGGCCCGCATCTTGCACATCTCCTCGACGAAGCGGACGCCCGCGTTCACGAAGAACGAGATGCGGGCCACCACGTCGCCCATCCGCTCCTGCGGCACCTGCCCGGAGTCGCGCACGGCGTCGAGGACGGCGACGGCCGTGCTCATCGCGTACGCGATCTCCTGGACGGGCGTCGCCCCGGCCTCCTGGAGGTGGTACGAGCAGATGTTGATCGGGTTCCACTTGGGGATGTGGCTGACGGTGTACGCGATCATGTCCGTGGTCAGGCGCAGGGACGGCACCGGCGGGAAGACGTGCGTCCCGCGGGAGAGGTACTCCTTGACGATGTCGTTCTGCGTCGTCCCCTGGAGCCGGGAGATGTCGGCGCCCTGCTCCTCGGCGACCACCTGGTAGAGCGCCAGCAGCCACATGGCCGTGGCGTTGATGGTCATCGAGGTGTTCATCTGTTCCAGCGGGATGCCCTCGAACAGCCTCCGCATGTCACCCAGATGGGAGACCGGGACCCCGACCCGGCCGACCTCGCCGCGGGCGAGGATGTGGTCGGGGTCGTATCCGGTCTGCGTCGGCAGGTCGAACGCGACCGACAGGCCGGTCTGCCCCTTGGCGAGGTTGCGCCGGTACAGCTCGTTGGACGCCTCGGCCGTGGAGTGCCCTGCGTAGGTCCGCATCAGCCACGGACGGTCCCTTTTCCTGTGTTCGCTCGCCTCCGGGCGCTCCGGTCCGGCACCGGCACTCCCCGGCGCTGCGCTCCGCTCGTTCCTCGCTGCGCTTGACCTCGTCGCTTTCGGCACCGGCGCGCCCTTTGGCTCACTCGCCCCGAGGGGCTCTGCCGGATCAGTGAGGGGTTCTGCTGGATCAGTCACGGACTGGCCTCACACGTTCCGGAAGAGGTTGATGCCGTCGATGTGGCGGGCCCGCTTCTCCTCGTCGCGCACGCCGAGTCCCTCCTCGGGGGCCAGCGCGAGGACGCCGACCTTGCCCTGGTGGAGGTTGCGGTGCACGTCGTAGGCGGCCTGCCCGGTCTCGTCCAGGCGGTACGTCTTCGACAGCGTCGGGTGGATCTTCCCCTTGGTGATCAGCCGGTTCGCCTCCCACGCCTCGCGGTAGTTCGCGAAGTGGGAGCCGACGATCCGCTTGAGCGACATCCACAGGTAGCGGTTGTCGTAGGAGTGGTCGTAGCCCGAGGTGGAGGCGCAGGTCACGATGGTGCCGCCCTTGCGCGTGACGTAGACGCTCGCGCCGAACGTCTCGCGGCCCGGGTGCTCGAAGACGATGTCCACGTCCTCGCCGCCGGTCAGCTCGCGGATGCGCTTGCCGAAGCGCTTCCACTCCTTCGGGTCCTGGTGGTGCTCGTCCTTCCAGAACCGGTAGCCCTCGGCGTTCCGGTCGATGATCGCCTCCGCGCCCATCCGGCGGCAGATCTCCGCCTTCTGGTCGCTGGAGACGACGCAGATCGGGGTGGCGCCACCGGCCAGCGCGAACTGCGTCGCGTACGAGCCGAGGCCGCCGCTGGCGCCCCAGATCAGCACGTTGTCGCCCTGCTTCATGCCGGCGCCGTTGCGGGAGACGAGCTGCCGGTAAGCGGTGGAGTTGACCAGCCCCGGAGCCGCGGCCTCCTCCCAGCTCAGGTGGTCGGGCTTGGGCATGAGCTGGTTCGACTTGACCAGCGCGACCTCGGCGAGCCCGCCGAAGTTGGTCTCGAAGCCCCAGATGCGCTGCTCGGGGTCGAGCATCGTGTCGTTGTGCCCGTCCGCGCTCTCCAGCTCGACGGACAGGCAGTGCGCCACGACCTCGTCGCCCGGGTGCCAGGCGTTCACCCCTGGCCCGGTGCGCAGGACGACGCCCGCCAGGTCGGAGCCGATGACGTGGTACGGGAGGTCGTGCCGCTTGGTGAGCGGGGAGAGGCGCCCGTACCGCTCCAGGAACGCGAAGGTCGAGACGGGCTCGAAGATCGACGTCCACACGGAGTTGTAGTTGACCGAGGAGGCCATGACGGCCACCAGTGCCTCGCCCGGGCCCAGCTCGGGCACGGCGACGTCTTCGACGTGCAGCGACTTGCGCGGGTCCTTCTCCCGCGAGGGGAGGCCGTCGAACATCTCGGCCTCGTCCTTGTGCACGGTCACCGCGCGGTAGGACTCCGGGAGGGGGAGGTTCGCGAAGTCGTCTGCGGTCGTGTCGGACGCGAGGATCGCGTCGAGGATCTTGTTCACGGTAATGCCTCCGGCGAAGCGCTGATGAGGGAGAAACGCTTGAGGGGTCGTCGGTTGTGAGGCAGTGCCGTCGGTTCGGCTCAGTGGTGCGTGAGGGGCGGCGCCGGGTGGGGCGCCTATTGAGATTGCCTGTGACGCAGGCGTCCGGACGTACGCGGGGTAGAGCCGCTGGGACAGCGCCCGGACTACTTCACGGTATGACACCCAGTGCCAGCGCACAAGACACTGCGTGCCTTTTTCGTCTCGACGGTGCCCCCGCCTGTGGCGGCAACCCTTTCCCGCCGCGACGGTCCCCCCGCCGTGACGGCAACCCTTCTCCCGCCGCGACGGTGGCGCGCCAGGACGGTGGATACCGGCGGTGCCGAACAGGCCAGACCCGGACCCGGACAGGGATGGACGCGGCCACACGGCGAGCCGGGTAACAGGGCGCGAGGCCAGGGCTCCCGGGCCGCACGTCGCGCCGAGTCACAGGGCGCCCCGGACCACAACGCGTACCGATCACAACGCGCGCGGGGCCACCGGGCGCACCCGCGATGTGACGTCGGCGCAGGGAGGCGTCAGCCGCGCTGGAGCGCCTGCTCGATCGTGCGCATGATCTCGCCGAGCGGCGCATCCGTGCGCGCGACAGTGACCAGCACCTCGTCCTCCCGCGACACCGTCGCGGACGCGGAAGCGGTCGCCGAGGACCCGTCCCCGGCGACGAGCCGGGACGCGCCGAGCCCCGTCCCGAACGTCTTGCGGACGATCGCGAAGGCGTGGTCCAACTGCGCCTCCACGTCACCCACCGCACCCCCGCGCAGCCACCGCCGCAGCACATGGTTGTGCGCGGTGACCACGGCGGACGCCGCGACCTCGGCGAGCAGCGGCTCGTCGAAGTCGCCGCCCCCGTCGCGGTGCGCCGCCTCGTCGAAGTGCCCCAGCAGATAGCGGGTGAACAGCCGCTCGTACCGCGCGACGGAGGCGATCTCGCGCTCGCGCAGCGCGGGCACCTCGCGCGTCAGCTTGTACCGCTCCACGCTGCCCTTCGGCGAGGACGCGTACATCTTCATGACTTCCTTGATGCCGCGGCACACCGTGTCGAGCGGGTTCTCGTGTGCGGGTGCCGCCTCCAGCACGGCCTGGGCCCGTACGAGTGTGTCGTCGTGGTCCGGGAAGATCGCCTCTTCCTTGGAGCGGAAGTGCCGGAAGAACGTGCGCCGTGCCACACCGGCCTGCGCGGCGATCTCATCGACGGTCGTCGCTTCGTAACCCTTCGTCGCGAACAGCTCCATCGCCGCCGCCGCCAACTCACGGCGCATCTTCAGACGCTGGGACGACGCGGCATGCGAACGGGAAGGCTTCACGGGCTCCGACATGTGTGGAACGTTACATGCTGTGACGGACTCCAGGGACGGGCCGCTGTTGCCCGAGGGCTCCAGCAGCCCGCCCCACCGGGAGGCCCGCGTCACTGGCGCGCGTACTCGCGGAAGCCCCGCCCCGTCTTCCGGCCCAGACACCCAGCGGCCACGAGGTGCTCCAGCAGCGGCGCGGGCGCCAGCCCCGGGTCGCGGAACTCGCGGTGCAGCACCTGCTCGATGGCGAGGGACACGTCCAGCCCGACGACGTCGAGCAGCTCGAAGGGCCCCATGGGGTAGCCGCCGCCGAGCTTCATCGCGGCGTCGATGTCCTCCAGGCTGGCGTAGTGCTCCTGGACCATCTTCACGGCGTTGTTGAGGTACGGGAACAGCAGCGCGTTCACGATGAAGCCCGCGCGGTCGCCGCAGTCCACCGGGTGCTTGCGGACGGCCGCGCACACCTCGCGGACGGTGGCGTGCGCCTCGTCGCCGGTCAGCACCGTGCGCACGACCTCGACGAGCTTCATGGCGGGCGCCGGGTTGAAGAAGTGCATGCCGATGACGTCCTGCGGGCGCGAGGTCGCGCGGGCGCAGGCGACGACGGGGAGGGACGAGGTCGTGGTGGCCAGCACCGCGCCCGGCTTGCACACCTTGTCCAGGGCCGCGAAGAGCTGCCGCTTGACCTCCAGGTGCTCCGCGACCGCCTCGACGGCCAGATCCACCTCGGCCAGCGCCTCCAGGCTCCCGGCGGCCGTGATCCGGGCCAGCGCCGCGTCCCGGTCCTCCTGGCTCAGCCGCCCCTTCTTCACGGACCGGTCGAGGGAGGAGGCGACGCGCGCCTTCGCCTTCTCGGCCTTCGCCTCGCCGCGCGCCGCGAGCACGGTCGCGTAGCCCGCCTTCGCGAAGACCTCCGCGATGCCGCTGGCCATGGTGCCCGAGCCCGCGACGCCGACGGCGTGCACGGGGCGCGCGGAAGCGCCGGTGCCCGTCGCGTCGGGGCTCAGCGCGTCCGGGACCGTCACGGAGCTGCCGGGCGCCTCGTACGTGTAGAAGCCGCGCCCCGCCTTCCGCCCCGTCAGCCCGGCCTCGCTGAGCTGACGCAGCACGGGCGCCGGTGCGTGCAGCCTGTCGTGGGACTCGGCGTACATCGCGTCGAGGACGGTGCGGGCCGTGTCCACGCCGATCAGGTCCAGCAGCGCGAGCGGGCCCATCGGCAGCCCGCAGCCCAGCTTCATCGCGGCGTCGATGTCCTCGCGGCTGGCGTAGCGCGACTCGTACATCGCCGCCGCCTGGTTGAGGTAGCCGAAGAGCAGCCCGTCGGCGACGAAGCCGGGGCGGTCGCCCACCGCGATGGGCTCCTTGCCCAGCTCCTGCGCGAGCGCCGTCACCGCCGCCACGGCCTCGGGCGAGGTCAGGACGGAGGAGACGACCTCGACGAGCTTCATGGCGGGCGCCGGGTTGAAGAAGTGCAGGCCCAGCACGCGCTCGGGGCGGTCGGAGTCGGCGGCCAGCCGCGTCACGGACAGCGCGTTGGTGCCGGTGGCGAGGATCGTGTCCGGCTTGACGACCGTGTCGAGGGCGGCGAAGACCTGGCACTTGGTGTCGTAGTCCTCGGGCACGACCTCGATCACGAGGTCCGCCTCGGCGGCGGCCTGGAGGTCGGGGAAGGTGCGGAAGCGCGCCAGCGCGTCCCGTCGCTCGGCCTCGGTCATCCGCTCGCGGCGCACGGCGCGCGCGGTGGAGGCTTCGAGAGCTGTGGTGGCGTTGCGCGCAGCCGCGTCGTCGGTGTCGATGCCGATGACCTCGCGGCCCGCGCGGGCCAGGATCTCGGAGATGCCGGTGCCCATGGTGCCGAGGCCGACGACAGCGATCGTGTTCAGGGACTTCAGGGGCGGACGGTCCATCACGGGACTCCAGGAAATTCGGTGACACAGGCCCCCGGAGGGGCGTGCAGATGAGGGTGGGGCCGGGGCGCGGACACACGCGCACGCCAGGCGCGGAACGCACGGCGCGGCACGCGGAAACACGCGTACGGCGAGGGAGTTGTGAGCCTGTGCTTTCCGGGGGAAGCTGCGTCCGACGGCGGCTGTGCCGCGTGGACGCCGACCCCGGCGGCGGGTCCTGTCCCGGGACCCGGCCGTACTCGACATACCGAACCGACTGCACTCTCGGCGGCTGCGTCACCAGGCCGCCTGAGCGGGGGTACCGCTCTGATGAGCACCGTAACTCGTGGGTAACCAATGCGCCAGGGGTATGGCACACCCAAGGCTGTGGCAGGGACCACGTAGGGACCACGTGGGGAGGAAGGCGTAAGTGGGCGACCCATTCCGATCGTTGATCGATCGTTTACGAGGAGAGGCGGAGCCGGCCGAGTACGAGCGGCTGATCAAGCTCGCCAGGCAGAACACGCCCGAGGCCCGCGACCAGCTCGCCTCCGTGCTGACCGAGCCGGGGCGGCCCCTGTGGGCGCTGGAGTTCGCGGCCTTCGCGCTGGGCAGCGCGGGCGACGCGCGGGCCTTCGAGACGCTGATCTTCATGCTGAACTACCGCGACCCGGTCCGCTGCGCCACGGCCGCGCAGGCGCTGGCGCGGCTGCGCGACCCGCGCACCGCGCGCGCCGCCTCGGCCCTGGCGACGAACGAACTGCGGACCGCGTACGCCCTCCACGCGGTCCGCCTCCTCACCTCGCTCCGCGCCCCCGAATCCGTGCCCACCCTGATCTCCGTGCTCCAGCGGCTCCTGATGGGCCCGGTCCACTACTGGCCGATCGCGGAGGCGTGTGTGCAGGGGCTGGGCGCGCTGGGCGACCGCCGCGCCATCCCCGTCCTCGACGCGGCGGCCGAACACCACCGCCTCTCCCCGGCGGCGAAGGCGGCCCGCGCCCGCATACCCCCGCAGGTGCGGGGGCGGCGCTGAGGGGGGCGTTGGCGGCGGGGCGCGGCCGGGGGTACGGGAGCGGTGCGGGGGCGTCAGAGTGCGCGCCCGTACCGGATCTCGGGCACCGGTGTGCCGTCCACCTCGTACGTGCTCTCGGCGCCGTCGGCCGTGAAGCCCGCCCGTTCGTAGAACCGGCGGGCACGCGCGTTGCCCGTCACGACCCACAGCAGCATCCGACGGAACCCGCGCGCCCGGGCGCGCTCCAGCGCGGCGTCCATCAGCGCGCGCCCCGTGCCGGTGCCGATCAGCTCCGGCCGCACGTAGACCGCGTACAGCTCGGCGTCGTCGTCGGCGGCGGTGGCGCCCGCGCCGGTCCCCTGCCGGTACGGGCCGACCGCGGCCCAGCCCGTGACGGTGCCCGCCGCGTCCTCCGCGACGAGGTTGCTGACCCGGCCGAGCGTGGCCGCGAAGATCTCCCGCCGCCGCACGGCGCTCTCCTCGGCCGACATCGCGTCCAGATAGCCCTGGGGCATCAGCCCGGCGTACGCGTGCTGCCAGCCGCGCACGGTCAGTTCCGCGACCGCCGCGCTGTCGTCCGCCGCCATCTCCCGTACGCGCACGAGCGGATGATGACAGAGCGCCGCGCCCAGAACCCCGCGCTTGTCAGCCGTCCTCGCGCGGCGGGCTGTCGTCGTTGCCGCGGCGCACGACGCGCAGCGGGCGTCCGGGGCGCCAGGTCTCCAGCACCATGTCGGAGCCCTCGACGTACGTGCGCACCACCTCCGTCAGCTCGGTCCTGAAGAGGTGGAACACCTCCGGGAGCTCGCCCTCGGGAGCCGCCTCCGCGAAGCCGGCGAACACTTCGGGGTCCGTCACCTCGACGGCGCGCCCCGAGATCCGTACGTCGCCACCGTGTGCTGCCGTCACCATCTCCGTGCCGCTGCCGGGGTTGACGTGCAGCGAGAAGCGCGGGTCGCGTCGCAGGTCCAGGGCCTTGCGTGAGTTCGGCATCATGCCGAGCCACAGTTCACCGCGGCTGAAGTCGGCCTCGATGCCGCTCAGTCTCGGGGACCCGTCGGCGCGCAGCGTGGCGAGTACGTGGTGCTTGTACGGCTCGAAGCGCTTCACGGCGGTCTCGGCGAGGCCGGGTTCGGCTGCGGCGAAAGCGGACCAGTTGCAGGGGTCGTAGGTCATGCGGTCATGCTGGCGCGGATACCCGACATCTTCTGTCCGGATTGTGCGCGTGCCGGAGGTGGATCACCCCGCACGGTGGGTAGGACGCCGGACAGGGCCCTGTTGTCCATCGAGCAAGGTTGTCCATCGAGCAAGCTCGGCAGACCGGCAGGAGCGTGATCACCATGGCTTCCGCGGCCACCATGGCCACCACGGAATCCGACAGCGGCCATACGGCGCTCGCCCCGCGCGAGTACACGAGGCCACACATCCAGCGGCTGCCCCTCGCGCAGGCCGACGTCGACACCGCGCGCACCTTCACCCGTCAGTGCCTGAGGGGCTGGCAGTTCGCGGATCCCGGGTTCGCCTCGGAGGTGACGCTCGTCGTCAGCGAACTCGTCAACAACGCCTTCCAGCACGCCGAAGTCCCCGAGGAACTCCGGCTGATCCGGCGCCCCGGCGGTGTGCTGGTCGAGGTCGACGACATCGGCCCCGGCCGTCCGGTGCCCCTGCCCCCGAGCGCCGAACGCGGCCATGGGCGCGGCCTCGCCATCGTCGACGCGCTCGCCTGCCGCTGGACGGTGCGGGTGCGGGGGAGCGGGCGCAAGACGGTGCGCGCCGCCCTGGGGCACCCGGGCACGGCTGCCGCTGTCTGACGCCGAGGCGGAGACCGACGCCGACGCGGAGGCCGCCCGGCGGCTCGCCCGGCCGCCGGTCCCGTCCGGCCCGCCCGGCCGCCGACCCGGCGCGGGCCGGACGGGGGGCTGGAAGCGGGCCGGGCGGATCAGCCCGTACGGCCGCCGTCGAGCACCGCGCTGACGGCGCCGTTGTCGCCCTGCCCGCAGCGGTCTCCGGTGGCCTCGACCTCGACTTCGGCCTCGGTCAGGCGCCGCAGAGACGCCTTCACCCGCTCCAGCGCGGCGATGCGCGCCTCCACGTGGCGCAGGCGCTCCTCGATGAGTGCGGTGACGTGTCCGCAGGTGACGTGTCCCGCGTCGCGGAGGGACAGGACGCGTCTGACCTCGGCGAGCGTCAGACCCGCCGTCTGCGCCGCACGGATGAGCGCGAGGCGTTCGGCGGCGTCCGGGGGATAGTCGCGGTACCCGGACGGTGTGCGGGGAGGCGCGGGAAGGAGTCCCGCTTGCTCGTAGCACCGGATGGTCTTCGTGCTGACCCCGGCCGCGTGAGCGAGAGCACCGATGCGCATGCCTCCAGACTATGCCCCGGGCCTCTCCCCGCCCCGGCCTTCGCCGCCGCTCACGAGGGCGAACGCCTCGACCTCCAGCAGGAGATCGGGCCGGAAGAGCGCGGCCACCTGGACGGCGGTGCTGGCCGGGGGCCGTGCGGTGTCGATGTGCGCGTCGCGGGCCTCCCTGACCGCAGGGAGGATGCCGACGTCGGTCGTGTAGAAGGTCAGCTTCACCACGTCCTCGAAGGTGGCGCCCGCCTCGGCGAGGCAGCGGCGCAGGTTCTCGAAGACCTGGCAGGCCTGGGCAGCCGGGTCGCCAGGGCCGACGAGTTCGCCGTTCCCGTCGAGGGCGACCTGCCCGGAGACGGCGACGAAGCGGCCCTCGCCCCAGACGACATGGCTGTATCCGTTGCCCGGCGCGACGCCGGACGGTGTGGCGATGTGGGTGAGTGAGGACATGCGGCAGATGATCACCCGCGCGGTGCCGGACTGGCCACCGGATTTACGGGGCACTCGGGGAGTGTCGGTGTGTGTGGGGCGTCCGTCGGAGCAGGGTCAGAGCAGGGTGAGCTGCGTGCAGTGCGGGGAGTCCGGCTCCTGGGGCTCCTCCGGGCTGACCGAGATCCGCCGGGCCGCTCCGGGCGCCGAGGGCCCGATGCCGTACTCGGCCGCCAGCTCGTGGACCTGGCGCGTGATGCGGCGCTGGTACCACTTGGGCGCGTAGGCGCCGTCCGCGTACAGCGCCTCGTAGTGCCGCACGAGATGCGGGTGGTGCCGGCCGAGCCAGCTCATGTACCACTCGCGGGCGCCGGGCCGCAGATGGAGCGCCAGCGGGGTGACGGACGTCGCGCCCGCGGCGGCGACGGCCCGCACGGTGGCGCGCAACTGCGCGGGTGAGTCGCCGAGGAAGGGGATGACCGGGGCCATCAGGACCCCGCAGGGTATGCCGTGCTGGCTGAGCGTGCGCACGACGTCCAGGCGCCGCTCGGGCGCGGGCGTGCCCGGCTCGACGGTGCGCCACAGCTCCTCGTCCGTGAAGCCGACGGAGACGGAGACGCCGACGTCCGAGATCGCGGCGGCCGAGCGCAGCAGATCGAGATCGCGCAGGATCAGCGTGCCCTTCGTCAGGATCGAGAAGGGGTTCGCGTAGTCGCGCAGCGCCGTGAGGATGCCGGGCATCAGGCGGTAGCGGCCCTCGGCGCGCTGATAGCAGTCGACGTTGGTGCCCATGGCGATGTGCTCGCCGAGCCAGCGGCGGGACCCCAGCTCGCGGCGGAGCAGTTCGGGCGCGTTGACCTTGACGACGATCTGGGAGTCGAAGTCCTGGCCCGTGTCGAGGTCGAGATAGCGGTGGGTGCCGCGCGCGAAGCAGTACACGCAGGCGTGGGTGCAGCCGCGGTACGGGTTCACCGTCCATTCGAACGGCATCCGCGAGGCTCCCGGCACCCGGTTCACGAGCGAGCGGGCCCGGATCTCGTGGAAGGTGATGCCCCGGAACTCCGGGGTGTCGAACGTACGGGTCACGGCATCGGTACCGAAGAGCACGGGGTCGGCCGCCGCTCCGTCGCCGTTCAGGTTCTCCCAGCGCATGGAGCCTCCTCCTACCGGTGCCACGTTCTCGTACCCGAATAGAACACCTGTTCCCTTCGAGTCTGTCAACCCGGATTTGGGCGGCGGACCCGGGGGTGATTGGCTTGCCGCCAGGGGCCGTGGTGACCACCAGTGAGCCCCTTCAGGTGGCTACGACAGGAGGACTGATGGCGCAGGTCGAGGCGACCACGCAGCGTGAGATCGCCGCCAAGCCGGACGACGTGTTCGACGCGCTCGCCGACTACAGCGGGACCCGGCCCAAGCTGCTGCCGGAGCACTTCAGCGAGTACGAGGTGCGCGAGGGCGGCGACGGGGACGGCACCGTCGTGCACTGGAAGCTCCAGGCCACGAGCAAGCGGGTGCGCGACTGCCTGCTGGAGGTCACCGAGCCGACCGACGGCGAACTGGTCGAGAAGGACCGCAACTCCTCCATGGTCACCACCTGGAAGGTCACCCCCGGCACGGCCGAGGGCACCTCGCGCGTCGTGGTGACGACGGTGTGGAACGGCGCGGGCGGCATCGGCGGCTTCTTCGAGAAGACCTTCGCGCCCAAGGGGCTCGCCCGGATCTACGACGAGCTGCTCGGCAAGCTCGCCGCAGAGACGGAGAAGTGACGCGGAGCGTTCACGTCCCCCGGTGCCCGGCGGGCCCCTGAGCCTCCGGGCGCCGGGTGCCGGGCGTGGACGCCCCCGAGATTCCCCGTTGCCCCGCACCGCGCCCCCGCGCCGCCGTACCGTGGACACGGAGCCACGGGAAGGGAGAACGGTCCCCATGGAGCGAGCGGGAGAGACCGCGGAGGGGGCGCGACCCCTCCCGCTGGGACGCCTTCCGCTCGCGGTGGTCGTCGTCGACGGCGAGGGACTCGTCTCGCACTGGAGCACAGGTGCGCGCAAGCTCTTCGGGTACGCGCGCGAGGAAGCCGTCGGCGCGCTCGCGGTCGAACTCATGCCGATAGCCGGGGCATTCGGCGACGTCGCGGGCTGGCGTGGTGACGAGGGGCTGACCGGCGGGTTCGACCACCCGGGGCACACCGTGCGGAGCGAGGAGCGGGGCTGCGGGAGGACGGCGTACGCGACGGCCGGACGCGCCCGTACGGCCGATCCTGGCAGCGGCTCAGGGGACGTCGTCTGGTGGGCGTACCCCCTCGTGGGGCCCGACCCGGGGCGGCTGCTGGTGCTCGCCGCCGACGCGGCCCGTGTCCAGGAGGCCGACGAGGCCGAACACCACCGCGTCGCGCCCGGATTCGCCCTGCACACGGAGTTCCCCGGCTCCGACGAGCTGGCCGGCAGACTCCCCGAGATCCTGCCGAGCATGAGCCCCCAGGAGAGCGCGCGGATCGTCTCGCAGGTCCTCGAACTCGGCTACCCCGTGCTGGAGATCAGCCAGCACGAGAGGGTTCCCGTCACTCCCGACTGGGGCGTGCCCCGGCGGGTGGAGCGGCGCACGCGGCTGCTGCGCGCCGTCGAGGAGGCGGCCCCCGAGGACGCCGAGTCCGCCGCGCGCGAGCTGGAGTCGGACCTGGAGTACGCGGCCGTACGGGAGCGCCTGGAGTTCCTCAACGAGGTCAGCGGACGCATCGGTTCCTCGCTCGACCTCACCCGTACGATCCAGGAGGTCAGCGAGGCCGTCGTGCCCCGCTTCACCGACGTGGCCGGGACCTATCTGCGGGAGCAGGTCGTCGCGGGGGAGGGGTTCCCCGAGGGAGCCCCTGACGCGACGACGATGTGGCACCGGGTCGCCGTCGAGCACAACGACGAGCCGGGGCGCTGGGACGATGTGGTGCCGGTGGGCGAGTCGATGCCCTTCCCCGTGCACACGCCGTTCTTCCAGTGCATGACCACGGGCGAGCCCGTGCTGGTGCCGCGGATCAGCGAGGAGATGGGGCACGCCATCGCGGCGCAGTTCGAGAAGCGGGACATCAGCCCGCTGATCAACAACCGCTCCATGCTCGTGGTGCCGCTCAAGGCGCGCCACGTGGTGCTGGGCTTCATGATCCTGCTGCGGCACCGCTCGCGCGCCGAGTTCAACGACATGGACCGGGTGACGGGCGCCGAGCTGGCGGCGCGTGCGGGGCTCGTCCTGGACAACGCGCGGATGTACGCGTATCAGGAGAACGTCGCGGAGACGCTCCAGGACAGCATGCTGCCCCGCGTCCAGCCGCGCACGGCGGGCTGCGACACGGCCACCCGCTATCTTCCGGGCACCCGGCTGGGCCGCGTCGGCGGCGACTGGTTCGACACCATCAAGCTCCCCGGCTCGCGCACGGCCCTGGTCGTGGGCGACGTGATGGGGCACGGGCTCAACTCTGCGGCGATGATGGGCCAGTTGCGTACGGCCGTACAGACCCTCGCGGCCCTCGATCTGCCGCCCGCGCGGCTGCTGCGCAAGCTGGACGACCTCGCGCAGCGGCTGGGCGACAACTATCTGGCCACCTGTCTCTACGCCGTCTACGACCCGATCAGGGCCGAACTCCAGATGGCCAACGCCGGTCACATCCCGCCCGTTCTCGTGCGCGCGGCCGACGGGAACAGCCAACTGCTGGAGCTGCCGACCGGCGCGCCCATCGGGGTCGGCGAGGTGCCCTTCGAGACGGTGACGCTGGACGTCGCGCCCGGTGACCGGCTGGTGCTGTGCACGGACGGGCTCGTGGAGGTGCGCGGCGAGGACATCGGCGAGGGGCTCGCCGCGCTGTGCGAGTCGGCCGCGCACCCCGCCGCCTCCATGGACGACGCCTGCGACACGATCATCCGCGAGCTGGCCCGCACCACCACGGCGGGCCGCGCGGGCCGCAAGGACGACGTGGCCCTGCTGATGGCCCGCCTCAACGGCATCGGGCCCGAGGATGTGGCGGGCTGGAAGCTGCCCGCCGAGCCCCGGCAGGTGGTGCGGGCGCGGCGGCTGGCACGGGAACGGCTGGTGCGCTGGGGGCTGGCGGAACTGGACGGCGGCGCGGTCGGCACGGTGGGGGACGCCGTCGAGCTGCTGGTGAGCGAGGTCGTCACCAACTCCGTGCGGCACGCACGGAGTGAGCGGTTCGAACTCCGTCTGGTGCGCACCGACGTCCTGCTGTGCGAGGTGTCCGACGAGGATCCGGCGCTCCCGGTGCTCGTGGAGGCGGCGGAGGACGACCTGTACGGGCGCGGGCTGCGCGTCGTGAGCCGCCTGGCGCGCGAGTGGGGAACGAGCCGTTCCGTACGCGGCAAGACCGTGTGGTTCGAGCTGTCGCTGCCCGGACGCTGAGGCGGCCCCGAGCGCCGGGCGGCGCGCGCGTCGCCGTCCGGGCGCGTGCGCGGGGAAGGGGCTACGGGACGGGGCTCCGGCGGGGGTTGACGGGGCCCGCTGCGTTCTCGAATGTTCAACCAACACAGGCTCGTTTTCCCACGCGCGCTCAGGGGGGCAGGGATGAACGCACTGACGGAGTACGCCGACGCCTGGGAGAGTTTCTGGCGGGACGCACCGCCCGGCGCGGGGGCCGTCCTGTGGGACGCGGCGCCCGAA
Source organism: Streptomyces daliensis (assembly GCF_054782395.1). NCBI lineage: Bacteria > Bacillati > Actinomycetota > Actinomycetes > Kitasatosporales > Streptomycetaceae > Streptomyces > Streptomyces daliensis. Next base: position 110,762 of record NZ_BAAGSO010000125.1, read on the forward strand.
GAGGTCGCGGCCCTGCACCTGCCCCTGCTGCTCTCGCACACCCCGGGCACGCTGCCCCTGGTCGACGTCGGCTGCGGCAACGGCACCCAGACCCGCTTCCTGGCGCGGCACTACGCGCGCGTGATCGGCGTGGACCTGTCGGGCACGGCGGTGGAGCGGGCGCGCGGGGAGACCGAGGGAACGGGGGGAGGGGCCTCCCAGGGGACGGCGGCCTCCCGGGGGACGGTGGAGTTCCGGCGGCTGGACGCCGCCGACCCGGCACCGGTGGGCAAGCTGAGCGAGGAGCTGGGGGACGCCGACGTCTATCTGCGGGGCGTGCTCCACCAGTGCGGGCCCGACGACCGCGCCCGCATCGCCGCGTCCGTCGCCACGCTCGTCGGACGCCATGGGCGCGCCCTGGTCGTGGAGCCCGCCAGGGCGGCGAAGGACGTCCTGCTGCGCCTGATGCGACGGGAGGAGGGGCCGCCGCCCGCGCTCGCCGCCGTCTTCTCGCACGGCATCGCGCCCGTCGGAATGGACGACGGCTCGGTGCCGGGACTGTTCCGTGCCGCCGGGCTGCGGGTGTTCGCCAGCGGGTCGCTGCCGCTCGTCCTGACGGTCCCGGGAGCCGACGGATCACCGGTCGCGCTGCCCGCCAACTGGCTGGTCGTTGGGCGGAACGGATGACGTGAAGAGGTCCATACCTCTGTAGTTATCCACAGGGCTGTCGTGGCCTGTGCCGACCGCGTAACGTTTCCGGGCATGAAGATCCTCATCAGCGCCGACATGGAGGGCGCCACAGGTGTGACCTGGCCTGCGGACGTGCTCCCCGGCACCCCGCAGTGGGAGCGCTGCCGCTCGATGTTCACCTCGGACGTGAGCGCGGCGGTGGCCGGTTTCTTCGACGCGGGCGCGGACGAGGTCCTCATCAACGAAGCGCACTGGAGCATGCGGAATCTGCTGCTGGAGCGCTTGGACGACAGGGCCCAGATGCTCACCGGCAGGCACAAGTCGCTCAGCATGGTCGAGGGCGTCCAGCACGGTGACGTGGACGGCATAGCGTTCGTCGGCTATCACACCGGCGCTGGCGACGAGGGCGTGCTCGCCCACACCTATCTCGCCAATTCGCTCACCGGCGTCTGGGTGGACGGCGTGCGCGCCAGCGAGGGCCTGCTCAATTCCCTCGTCGTCGCGGAGTACGGAGTGCCGGTCATCCTCGTCACCGGGGACGACCGCACCGTCGAGGACGCCAAGGGCTATGCCCCGGAAGCCCTCGGCGTCGCCGTGAAGGACTACGTCTCGCGGTACGCCGCGGTGTGCCGCACCCCGGGAAGAACCGCGGCCGACATCAGGGAAGCGGCGGGCAAGGCGCTGGCGCTGGCGGGCCGTACCACCCCGGCAGCCCCGCAGGAGCGCACCGTGGAGATGGAGTTCGACGCCGAGCACCTGGCCGGGGCCGCCACCGTGGTCCCCGGAGTGGAAAGGGCGGGGGAGCGCCGCGTGGCGTACACCTCGCCGGACATGTACGAGGGGATTCGCTGCTTCAAGGCGGTCACGACCGTCGTGTCGTCAGCGGTGGAGGAACAGTATGGCTGAGTGGGCCGGAAGCGCCGGAGGAGCGGCCAGGGCCGCGCGGGCAGCGGACGGGACGGAGGGCGCGGAAGAAGGGGAACACCTCGCGCACGCCGGTCCCGCCGTGCCCGCAGGGCACGTGGACCAGCGTGCGCTGGACGAGGTGGTCACCTACACCTCCGAGCTGATCCGTATCGACACCACCAACTACGGCGGCGGCCGGGGAGCCGAGCGCCCCGCCGCCGAGTACGTCGCCGAGCGGCTCGTGGAGGCGGGTCTCCAGCCGACCCTCCTGGAGAAGGCACCCGGCCGCACGAACGTCGTCGCCCGCGTCGAGGGCACCGATCCCGGGGCGGACGCGCTCCTCGTCCACGGCCACCTCGATGTCGTGCCCGCCGAACCCGCCGACTGGACCGTGCACCCCTTCTCCGGCGAGATCCGGGACGGCGTGGTCTGGGGCCGCGGCGCCATCGACATGAAGAACATGGACGCGATGGTCCTCTCCGTCGTCCGGGCCTGGGCGCGGGCCGGGGTGCGGCCCCGGCGCGACATCGTCCTCGCCTTCACCGCTGACGAGGAGGACAGCGCCGATTTCGGCTCTGGCTATCTCACCGACCAGCACAGCGCCCTCTTCGAAGGGTGCACGGAAGGCATCAGCGAGTCCGGCGCCTTCACCTTCCACGCGGGGGAGGGGATGCGGCTGTATCCCGTCGCCGCCGGAGAGCGCGGCACCGCCTGGCTGCGGCTCACCGCCAAGGGCAGGGCGGGGCACGGCTCGAAGGTGAACCGCGCCAACGCCATCAGCAGGCTCGCCGCCGCCGTCACCCGCATCGGCGAGCACGAGTGGCCCGTGCGGCTCACCCCCACCGTGCGCGCGGCGCTGACGGAGCTGTCCCTGCTCAACGGGCTGGGGGCGCCGGAGCTGGACGCGCCCGGCTTCGATGTCGACGCGCTGCTCGCCCGCCTGGGCCCGGCCGCCGCCCTGGTCGAGCCCACGGTGCGCAACAGCGCCAACCCGACCATGGTCGAGGCGGGTTACAAGGTCAACGTCATCCCGGGCAGTGCCACCGCCTATGTGGACGGGCGGATGCTTCCGGGCGGCGAGGAGGAGTTCCAGGAGACCCTGGACCGGCTCACGGGGCCCGATGTCTCGTGGGAGTTCCACCACCGGGAGGTCCCCCTCCAGGCGCCCGTGGACGCCCCCTCGTTCGCCGCGATGAAGGAGGCACTGGAGCACTTCGACCCGGACGCGCACGTCGTGCCGTACTGCATGTCGGGCGGCACCGACGCCAAGCAGTTCTCCCGGCTGGGCATCGCGGGGTACGGCTTCTCGCCGCTGCGGCTGCCGGAGGGCTTCGACTATCAGGCGCTCTTCCACGGAGTGGACGAGCGGGTGCCGGTGGACGCGCTCCACTTCGGAGTACGCGTCCTCGACCGCACACTGCTCGCCCTCTAGCTCTTCCAGGAGGCTGACACCCCATGGCCACCATCCAGGCCCCCTTCGGTAGCTGGCCGTCGCCCATCGACGCGCGGCTCGTCGCCGCGCACGACGGGCGGCCCGAGTATCTGGGCTCCGTCGGCGAGGAGGTGTGGTGGACCGAGCCCCGCCCCGAGGAGGGCGGCCGAAGGGCCCTGGTCCGGCTCGCCCCCTACGGCCAGGGCGGGCCCGCCTCGGTCCTGCCCGCGCCGTGGAACGTCCGCAACCGCGTCATCGAGTACGGCGGCCAGCCCTGGGCGGGCGCCCCCCGCACCGAGGGCGGGCCCCTCGTCGTCTTCACCCACTTCGGCGATCAGCGCCTCTACGCCTACGAACCCGACGCCCCCGGCGCGGCCCCCGTGCCGCTCACCCCGCTCTCGGCCGTGGTGGAGGACGGACTGCGCTGGTGCGATCCCGTCGTGCTGCCCGAGCGGGGCGAAGTGTGGTGCGTCATGGAGGAGTTCACGGGACCGGGCCCCACGGAACTGCGGCGCGCCCTCGTGGCCGTGCCCCTGGACGGATCGGCGGCGGACGACCGCTCGCGCGTCCGCGAACTGCACGGGGACGGCAGCCGCTTCGTGACAGGGCCTCGCCTGTCGCCCGACGGGCGGCACGTCGCCTGGATCGCCTGGGACCACCCGGCGATGCCCTGGGACGGCACCGAGGTCAAGGCGGCGCTGGTGACCGAGGCGGGCGAGTTCACCGGGGTGTGCACCGTCGCGGGAGGCCCCGAGGAGTCGGTGCCGCAGATCGAGTGGGCTGCCGACGGCGCGCTGCTCTACGCCTCGGACGCGAGCGGCTGGTGGAACCTCCAGCGCCTGGAACCCGACGCGTGGCAGCGCGGGCCCGCCTCGGGGACGGCCCTGTGCCCGAGGGAGGAGGAGTTCGCCGCGGGGCTGTGGCGGATAGGCCAGAAGTGGTTCCAGCCGCTGCCGAGCGGACTCATCGCCACCCTGCACGGCCGCGGCTCCATGACGCTCGGCATCCTGGACCCCGAGACGGGCGATCTCGTGGACGCGCCGGGCCCCTGGACCGAATGGGGGCCGACGCTGGCCGTCACCGGCACCCGCGTCACCGGCGTCGCCGCCAGCCCCCGCACGGCGTACGAGATCGTCGAACTCGACACCTGCACGGGCCACAGCCTCGTCGTCGCCTCCCGGCACGAGGACGCGGTCGATCCGGCCTACTACCCCGAACCGCTGATCCGCACCTTCGCCGGGCCCGAAGGCCGCGACATCCACGCCCACCTCTATCCGCCCCACCACCCCGAGCGCACGGCGGCCGAGGGCGAGCTTCCGCCGTACGTGGTCTGGGCACACGGCGGCCCGACGAGCCGCGCCCCCCTCGTCCTCGATCTGGAGATCGCCTATTTCACCTCGCGCGGCATCGGCGTCGCCGAGGTCAACTACGGCGGCTCGACGGGCTACGGCAGGGAGTACCGCAACAGACTGCGCGAGCAGTGGGGCGTGGTCGACGTCGAGGACTGCGCCGCCGTCGCCCGCACCCTGGCCGAGGAGGGCACCGCCGACCCCCGGCGGCTCGCCATCCGCGGCGGCAGCGCGGGCGGCTGGACCAGCGCCGCATCCCTGACCTCCCCGGCCGCCGCCGGGCTCTACGCCTGCGGCACCATCACGTACCCCATCCTCGATCTGGCGGGCTGGGCCACCGGCGAGACCCACGACTTCGAATCGCAGTACCTGGAGTCGCTGGTGGGCCCGCTCGCCGACTACCCGGGCCGGTACCACGAGCGCTCGCCGATCAACCACGCCCAGCGCATCTCCGCGCCCTTCCTGCTGCTCCAGGGCCTGGACGACGTGATCTGCCCGCCCGTCCAGTGCGAACGGTTCCTGGAGAAGGTGGACGGGCGCGCCGTCCGGCACGCCTACATCGCCTTCGAGGGCGAGGGGCACGGGTTCCGGCGCGCGGAGACCATCGTGCGCGCGGTCGAGGCCGAACTCTCCCTGTACGCGCAGACCTTCGGGATCCCCCGCGAGGACGTGCCCACGGTGGAGCTGAGCAAATGACCGTCGCCCTCGGCTCCCTCGCCAGGCCGCGCAGGCTGCGCCCCGGCGACCGCGTGGCCCTCGTCGCGCCCAGCGGGCCCGTGCCCCGCGAGCGGCTGGAGGCGGGCGTGGAACTGCTCACCGAGTGGGGCCTGGAGCCGGTCGTCATGCCCCATGTGCGCGACAGGCACCCGGAGTGCGACTATCTCGCGGGCACGGACGCCGACCGCGCCCGCGACGTCCAGGACGCCTGGTGCGATCCCTCGCTGACCGCCGTCCTGGCGGCCCGCGGCGGCTACGGCACCCAGCGCGTCCTCGATCTGCTGGACTGGGAGGCGCTGCGCGCCGCGGGGCCCAAGCTGTTCGTCGGGTACAGCGATCTGACCGTCCTGCACGAGGCCCTGGCCCTGCGCCTGGGCCTGGCCTCCCTCCACGCGCCCATGACGGCCACCGCCTCCTTCCTCAAGGACCAGGCCACCCAGGACCACCTGCGGCGCACCCTCTTCGAGCCGGAGACGATGCGCGAGGTGGGCCCGGGACCCGCCACCCGCACCCTGGTCCCTGGCCGGGCGCGCGGCATCACCCTCGGGGGCAACCTCTCCCTGCTTGCCGCCGAGCGCGGCACCCCGAACGCGCGCCCGTCGGCCGCCGGAGGGATCGTGCTCCTGGAGGACGTGGACCAGCCCCCGTACAGCCTGGACCGGATGCTGACGCAACTGCTGCGCTCGGGCTGGCTGGAAGGCGTCGCGGGCATCGCGCTCGGCTCCTGGACCGGGTGCGGGCCGCCGGAGGAGGTGCGCGCGGTACTGCGGGAGCGGCTGGCGCCGCTGGGCGTCCCCGTCGTGGAGGAGCTGGGCTTCGGCCACGGCCCCTCCACCCTGTCGCTGCCGCTGGGCGTCCCCGCCGTCCTGGACGCCGATGCCCGCACCCTGACGTACGACGCGCCGGGCCTGCTGTGACCGGACCCGTGATCCCGCCGCTGCCGCCGGGCGAGCCCGAGCCCACCGTCGCGGACCCGCACGCCCTCCTGTCCGGCTATCTCGACTACCACCGTGCCGCGCTGCTGCGGAAGCTCGACGGACTGTCCGAGGACGAGCTGCGCGGCAGCCGGCTGCCGTCCGGGTGGGCGCCCCTGGAACTGCTGCGGCACCTGACCTACGTCGAACGCCGCTGGCTGTCCTGGGGGTTCGCTGCTGAGCCCGTGCCGGACCCATGGGGCGATCACGCGGGCGGGGAAGCGGACGGGCGGTGGTACATCCCGGAGGGGACGACCACCGAGGAGGTGTTCACCGCCTTCCACGAACAGTGCGCGCGCTCGCGGAACGTGGTGGCGGGGGTGCCGCTGGGCACGCGTGCGCGGACCGGGGGCCGCTTCCCCGACGGGGAACGGGCGCCGTCGCTGGCCTGGATCCTCTTCCACCTGCTCCAGGAGTACGGGCGCCACCTCGGCCATCTCGACGTCGCGCGGGAGCTGGCCGACGGCAGCACGGGGGAGTGACGGGCCTTGACGGGAGGGGGCCGGGAGGGGGCCGGGTCAGAGCCCGGCCACGTCCGCCAGGATCCGGGCCTGGCGCATCATGCGGACGCTGCCGGAGAGGTCGTCGTCCTCGTCCACGGACCACAGGACGTACTCGACGTGCCGGGCCACCGTCCAAGCGCGTACGCGGTCCACGTCCAGGCCCAGCTCGTCGGCGATCAGCGCGGTGCGGCGGGCCAGCACCCGGTGCGGCTCTGGATGCGCGAACGGGTCGTCGACCTGTTCCAGCAGCGGCCACGGATCGAAGGCCGGGTCGCCCCTCATCGGCTTGGTGTCGATGGCCAGCCACGGGCTGCGACGGGCCGCGAGGAGGTTGCCGGGGTTGAAGTCGCCGTGCACGATCACCTCGCGCCCCGCCGTCGCGGGCAGTTCCCGCAGCAGCCCGGCCGCCGTCGTGAACAGCCCGCTGTCCAGTTCGGCGGGCCACACGCGCCGCGCCGCGCGCTCCTCGGCCAGCCCGGCCCACTCGGCCGTCACGTCGGCCACGCGCTTCATACGGGACACGGTCCCGGGCGCGGCCCCAGGCGCGGCGGCCTCCCACAGCTCGCGCAGCACGGCGGCGGCCTGGCGCAGCCGGTCCTCGGCGGGCAGATGCCCGCTCCGGCCCAGCTCCGTGCCCGGCTCGCACCGCTCCAGCAGCAGCGCGTAGTGCCCGGCGTCCGCCGCGTACACCCGCACGGCGCCCCGCCCGTCCCACAGCCGCAGCGCCTCGCCCTCGTGCTCGGCCTCGGGGTGCGGCCACGTCACCTTGAGGACGGCGCTGCCGCCGTCCGCCGTGCGCGCGGGGGCGGCCCAGGAGCAACTGCCCCCGTGGAACGGCGCGCCCAGCTCCACTTCCCACCGCAGCGCCAGCTCGCGGATGAGCCCCGGCAGTCGGGCCAGCCACTCCCGGCCGCTCGCGTGGCGCCGCATCGTGGTCACGACGGGGAGGGAGTCGGGGATCAGCGGTGCGGTGGCCCAGGACGGCGGCACGGGCGGGCGCTCCTCTTCGGCGGCGGGCGGCGGGCGGCGGGGACAGTGGGGCTCTGTGAGGTCCGCGAGGGCTGTGGGGCCGACGGGAGACCACGAGGGGTGCCGGTATAGCACGAGGCGATCCGCGGACGCCTCCGAGTTGTTACGTTCGGCGCATGCCGCCGTCCATGCCCGTGCCCACGCCGCCGCCCACACCACCGTCGCCCGCGCCCGGGCCCGGAGCCCGGCCCGCGCCCGGGGCCGCGCCCCCGCCCGGCACCGTCGAGTTCAGCCTCCTGCGTGTCTCCGAGTACGCCGCCGAAGCCGCCCGTGACGAGGCGCTGCTCTCGGAGGCGGAGCGTTCCCGCGCCGCGGCGTTCGTACGGGAGGCGGACCGCGACCGCTACCGCGTCGCGCATGTCGCCCTGCGCCGCGAACTCGCCGCGCGCCTCGGCGGGGACCCCGCCGCTCTCGAACTGACCCGCGCCGACTGCCCCGTGTGCGGCGGGCCGCACGGACGGCCCTCGGTCCCCGGCGACCCGCTCCACTTCTCGCTCTCCCACGCCGGTGACGTGGTGCTGCTCGGCTTCGCCGCCACCCCCGTCGGCGTGGACGTGGAGGAGCATCCGCGGGCCGTCGCCGTGGCCGAGCTGATCCCCACCCTCCACCCGCGCGAGCGCGACGAGTGCCTCGCGCTCCCCGAGGCGCGGCGCCCGGAGGCGTTCGCGCGCTGCTGGACCCGCAAGGAGGCGTATCTCAAGGGCACCGGGACCGGCCTCGCTGAGGCGCCGTCCGTCAGCTACGTCGGCACGGGCGAGGACCCTGGTGTCCTCCCGGGCTGGCGGCTCGACGACATCGACGCGCCCCCCGGCTACGCCGCCGCCTCGGCCCTCGCCCTCCGAGAGGGGAACGGCCCGGACGGTACGGGTTGCACGGACGGTACGGGGGCGTAACCGCGCGGTCAGGAGGGCCGCTCCGGCCCGCGACGGCACCGCCGCCTGAGCCGCCCGCGAACCGGTCCCGCACCGGCCCCGCGCCGGCCCCGCACCCGGCCCGCACCCGGCCCGCCGGAGCCGCAAGCGTGCCCGGAACAGGGGCTGTTCAAGCCGTAGCGGACCGTGTTCCATGGTCATCGGGGGTCCCGGCTGGCGGCGGCGCCCGTGAACGAGAGCGAGGACGCCGTGGCCACGACCGTACGACGCAGCACCCTCACCCTTCCCGCCGCGCCCCTCGGCCAGGAGAACCCGCTTCCCGCGCTCGTGCCGCTCGACGAGGCGCACACCGTCGAGGACCGCGACCGCGCCGCGCTGCCCCCCGACATGGCGCGCCAGGTCGGCTACGAGCCGCTGCGCACCGTACTGCCCACCCGGCTGCTGGACGGCTATGGACGCAAGCGCGTCCCGACGGACCTCGACACGCTGGTGATCGAGAACGACCGGCTGCGGGCGACGGTGCTGCCCGGTCTCGGCGGGCGGATCCACTCCCTCCACCACAAGCCCACCGGGCGCGAACTGCTCTACTCCAACCCTGTGTTCCAGCCCGCCTGCTTCGCGCTCAACGGCGCGTGGTTCTCCGGCGGCGTCGAGTGGAACATCGGCGCGACGGGGCACACCACGCTCTCCTGCGCGCCCGTGCACGCAGCGCGCGTCCCCGCGCCCGACGGGAGCGGCGAGATGCTGCGCCTGTGGGAGTGGGAGCGGCTGCGCGACACCCCGTTCCAGGTCGATCTGTGGCTGCCGGACGGATCGGACTTCCTCCACGTCGGCGTCCGTATCCGCAATCCCCACGACCGCCCGGTGCCCGTCTACTGGTGGTCCAACATCGCCGTACCGGAGGACGAGCGCACCCGCGTGCTCGTCCCGGCCGAGGAGACCTGGTACTTCGCGTACGAGGGCAGGCTGCGCAACGTCCCCGTCCCCGAGTGGGAGGGGGTGGACCGCACATATCCCGCGCGCGGGGACTTCCCCGCCGACTACTTCTACGAGGTGCCGCGCGCCGCCAGGAAGTGGATCGCGGCACTCGACGGGGAGGGTCGCGGCCTCGTGCAGACCTCGACCGACCTGCTCAGCGGCCGGAAGCTGTTCGTGTGGGGCCGAGGGCCCGGCGGGCGGCGCTGGCAGCAGTGGCTGACGAAGCCCGGCACACCGGGGTACGCGGAGATCCAGGCGGGGCTCGCGCGCACGCAACTGGAGCACGTGGCGCTGCCCGCCGGGGAGGAGTTCGCGTGGCTGGAGGCGTACGGACCGCTGGCCGCCGATCCCGGCACCGTGCACGGCGCCGACTGGGCCGCGGCGCGCGCCCACACGGCGGACCGGCTGGAGTCGGCGCTGCCCCGCGCGGACGTCGAGGCGGCGTTCGCCGCCTGGCGCCCGTACGCGGACACCGAGCCCGAGGGGCCGCGCCTGGCGACGGGTTCAGGATGGGGCGCGCTGGAGGCCGCGCGCGGCGGCCACCACCTGCCAGGCACGCCCTTCGACGCGGACACGCTGGGACCCGACCAGGAGCCCTGGACCGAGCTGCTGCGCACGGGCGTACTGCCCGCGCCAGCGAAGGTGCTGCCGCCGGGCCCTGCACCCGTCTCGCGCGAGTGGCGCGAACTGCTGGAGGCGGCGCAGCCGACGGCGCCCGCGGGAACGGAGCTGGACTACCACCTGGGGGTGGCGCAGTGGGCCGCCGGTGACCGTTCGCAGGCGGTACGCAGTTGGGAGCGGGCCCTCACCCACGACGACGACTGGCCCGCGCTGCGCTGCCTCGCCGTCGCCGATCTCCAGGAGGGCAACACCGTACGGGCCGCGCAGCGCTATCTCGCCGCCTTCCAGGACGCGCGGGAGGAGAGCCGCGAGGGCGGCCCGTGGACGGCGGCGATGGCCGCGCTCGGCCGGGAGACGGTCGAGGCGTTGCTGGCCGCGGGGCTCGCCGACGAGGCGGCGGCCGTACTGGAGGGGCTGCGCCCCGGCATCAGGGAGCGGGGGCGCTTCCGGCTCCTGCACGCGCGGGTGCTGCTCGCGCGGGGTGACCGAGAGGGGGCGCGGGCGGTGTTCGACCACGGCTTCGAGGTGGCCGACCTCCGCGAGGGCGACGAGGTGCTCAGCGACACCTGGGCCGCGCTGACCGACGAACCGCTGCCCGCACGCTACGACTTCCGGATGCGCCCGGCCCGGGACTGACCGGGGCCCTGCCCTCGCCCGCCCCGGGGCCGGGACGCCCGCGTACTGGCCCCCGGTGGCCCCGGACTGCCCGCAGGCCGGTCCGCCCTGCCCGCGACTGCCCGCATCCGCCCGGCCCCGCGCCCGTCTGCCCGCGCCGTGCCCGTCGGCGCCGGAATCCCGCCCGACGACGCCCGGACCGCCTCCGCCCCGCTCCTGGCCACCCTCGCGGAACGGACTCCGTATCCGGGGCTGACCGTTCGGGCATCCGGAACGTCGCGGAACACATGCCCCACCCGCACCGGAAGTGCCCGTACGGACTCCGTCGGCCCGCCGCCCGAAGCCGCGCGGACGCTGAACGGGCGCCTCCATGCACCGGAACGGGCACCAAGAGAGGGGTCACGGACCAGGATTCCGCAGGTGCGACGCGTAGTCGAAGCACGGGGAAACGGGCGGAGACGGTCATGATCCGCCTCGTGACGAACCTGGCCCGGATGTTCGAGGGCCTGTACAACTCTCCACACGGGCCCGAACGGGCACCCGGGTGACCGAACGGAGAGGGAGCGCGTACGCCATGAGCGCGGAGGAACGTCAGCGGGAGATCGTCGGGGCGGCCCGTCGCACGGGCTCCGTCGACGTGGCCCAACTCGCCGCCGAACTGGGCGTGGCCAAGGAGACGGTCCGCCGTGACCTGCGCGTCCTGGAGTCGCACGGGCTGCTGCGCCGTACCCACGGCGGCGCCTATCCCGTGGAGAGCGCGGGCTTCGAGACGACGCTCGCCTTCCGTACCACCATGCACGTCCCCGAGAAGCGGCGGATCGCCGCCGCCTGCGCCGAGATGCTCGGCGAGGCGGAGACGGTCTTCATCGACGAGGGCTTCACCCCCCAGCTCATCGCCGAGGCACTGCCGCAGGACCGTCAGCTCACCGTCGTCACCGCATCCCTGGCGGCGGCGGGGGCCCTCGCGTCGGCCGAGAAGGTCACCGTGCTGCTCCTCGGCGGGCGGGTGCGCGGCGGGACACTGGCCACCGTCGAGCACTGGACGACGAAGATGCTCGCCGGGTTCGTCATCGACCTCGCCTTCATCGGGGCCAACGGCATCTCCCGCGACCACGGTCTGACCACGCCCGACCCGGCCGTCAGCGAGGTCAAGGCGCAGGCCATCCGCGCCTCGCGGCGGCGGGTCTTCGCGGGCATGCACACCAAGTTCGGCGCGGTGAGCTTCTGCCGGTTCGCCGAGGTCGGCGACTTTGAAGCCATCATCACCTCGACCGGGCTGCCCGCCTCCGAGGCCCACCGCTACTCGCTCCAGGGGCCGCAGGTGATCCGCGTCTGACACGGGCCACGGCCCGCCCCCTTCCCCCTCGCGGAGCACCCCGAAGCACCCGGAACACCCCGCTCCGGCCCCCACCGGACCGCCTCACCCCCACTGGAACGCCACACCGGAACGCCCCACCCCGCACGCCCTCCGGCGCCTCCCCGCGCCCGCTATATCCCGATACGACCAGGAGCCCCCATGCGCAGTCGCAGTCAGCGCCGACACCGGACGCGCGCAGCCATCGGCATAGGCACGGCGACAGCGCTGCTGTCCGCCTGTGCCGGAGCCGGCAGCCTCGGCACAGGCGGCGACACCATCAACATCCTGATGGTGAACAACCCGCAGATGGTCGAGCTTCAGAAGCTCACCGCCAAGCACTTCACCAAAGAGACGGGCATCAAGGTGAAGTTCACGACGCTGCCCGAGAACGACGTCCGCGACAAGATCGGCCAGGACTTCGCGAACCAGGCGGGCCAGTACGACGCCGCCACGATCAGCAACTACGAGGCGCCGATCTACGCGAAGAACGAGTGGCTGGAGCCGCTCGACAGGTACACGAAGAAGGACAAGGCGTTCGACCAGGAGGACATCCTCCCCTCGCTGCGCGAGTCGCTGACCGGCGAGGACGGCAAGATGTACGCGCAGCCCTTCTACGGCGAGTCCTCCTTCCTCATGTACCGCAAGGACGTCTTCGAGGAAAAGGGCCTCAAGATGCCCGCCAAACCGACCTGGCACGAGGTCGCCGACCTGGCGGCGAAGGCGGACGGCGCCGAGAAGGGCATGAAGGGCATCTGTCTGCGCGGGCTCCCCGGCTGGGGCGAGATGATCGCCCCGCTGACCTCCATGGTGAACACCTTCGGCGGCACCTGGTTCGACAAGGACTACAAGGCCAAGCTCACCGACCCCGGCTTCCGCAAGGCCACCGAGTTCTACGTCAAGCTGGTCCGCGAGCACGGCGAGGCCGGAGCCGCGCAGTCCGGCTACGCCGAGTGCCTGAACAACATGACGCAGGGCAAGTCGGCCATGTGGTACGACGCGACGGCGGGCGCGGGCTCCCTGGAGGCCGCCAAGTCCCCCGTCAAGGGCAAGATCGGCTACGTGCCGGCGCCGACCGTCAAGACCGAGTCCTCCGGCTGGCTCTACACCTGGGCCTGGGGCCTCCAGAAGGCGTCCCGCAACAAGGACAAGACCTGGAAGTTCATCTCCTGGGCGTCCAGCAAGGAGTACGAGCGGCTGGTCGGCGAGGAGTTCGGCTGGGCCAACGTGCCCGCCGGGAAGCGCGCCTCCACCTACGACATCCCGCAGTACAAGAAGACGGCGGGCGCCTTCGGCGAGGTCACCCGCAAGGCCATCACCGAGGCCGACCCGCGCGACCCCGGCGTGCAGGAGCGCCCCACGATCGGCATCCAGTTCGTTGACATCCCCGAGTTCTCCGACCTGGGCACCAAGGTCTCGCAGGAGCTGAGCGCGGCCATCGCGGGACGCCAGTCCGTGGACACCGCGCTGAAGAAGTCGCAGCAGCTCGCCGAAGAGATCTCCGAGGACTACGAGGGACGAGGACGATGACCACCGCGACGACGACGCCGCCCAGCACGCCCGTACCACCACCCACCCGCCCCGCGCCCCCGCAGCCGCCCGGCAAGCTGAAGGCGTGGGTGACCCGCGCGCCCCTGCTGCCCGCGCTGGTCTTCATGATCATCGTCACCCAGCTCCCCATGGTGGCGACGCTGGTGATCTCCTTCTTCGACTGGAACGCCCTCTACCCCGAGGCCCGCACCTTCGACTGGTTCGCCAACTACGCCGAGGTGCTCGGCGACGACGCGCTGCGCAAGTCCGTGTTCACCACGATCGTGCTGACCGTCGTGGTGGTCCTCGTCAGCCTCGTCCTCGGGCTGCTGCTCGCCCTGCTGCTCGACCGCACCTTCAAGGGCCGCGGCATCGTCCGCACGCTGCTCATCGCGCCCTTCCTCGTGGTGCCCGTGGCCGCCGCGCTGCTGTGGAAGCACGTGCTCTACAACCCCGAGTACGGCCTCTTCAACGGTGTCCTCCACTGGATCTTCGGCGACGGCGCGGCCCAGCCCGACTGGGTCGCCGAGATGCCGCTCGGCGCGGTGGAAGCCTCGCTGATCTGGCAGTGGACGCCGTTCATGATGCTGATCCTGCTCGCGGGCCTCCAGAGCCGCCCGTCCGACGCCATCGAGGCGGCCCGGATCGACGGCGCCGACGCCTGGCAGATCTTCCGCTACATCACGTTCCCGCACCTGCGCCGCTATCTGGAACTGGGCGGCCTGCTCGGCACGATCTACATCGTGCAGAACTTCGACGCCGTCTTCACCATCACCTCCGGCGGCCTCGGCACCGCCAACCTGCCGTACACGATCTACCAGACCTTCTACCAGGGACACGAGTACGGACTGGCCTCCGCCGCCGGCGTGCTGGTCGTGATCGGCTCCCTCATCATCGCCACCGTCGCCCTGCGGGTGGTCTCGTCCCTCTTCCGCGAGGAGGCACGCGCATGAGCGCCGTCGACAGCGTCCCCACGACCGCACCCAAGAAGTCCGCCGCCAAGGTGGACCCGAACACCCAGCCCCGCAGCGTGCGCAGGCGCAACGCCGCGCTCGGGCTGCTCGCCTGGATCATCGGCATACTCTTCGCCCTGCCGATCCTGTGGATGATCCTGACCTCGTTCCACTCCGAGGGCGACGCCGCCACCAACCCGCCGTCCCTGACGGCCCCGCTCACCCTGGACAGCTACCGCGAGTTCTTCGGCGCGGGCGGCGGCGCCAGCCCCTGGTTCGCGCTCGCCAACTCGCTGACCGCCTCGCTGGTGTCCACCGCGCTGGTCCTGGTGCTCGCGCTGCCCGCCGCGTTCGCGCTGTCGATCCGGCCCGTGCGCAAGTGGACCGACGTGATGTTCTTCTTCCTCTCGACGAAGATGCTGCCGATCGTCGCGGGCATCCTGCCGATCTATCTCTTCGCCAAGAACACCGGCATGCTGGACAACATCTGGCTCCTGGTCATCCTCTACACCTCGATGAACCTGCCGATCGCCGTGTGGATGATGCAGTCCTTCCTCGCCGAGGTTCCCACCGCGCTGATCGAGGCCGCGCAGATCGACGGCGCGAGGCTGCCCGTCATCCTCGCGCGCGTCATCGCCCCGATCGCCGCCCCAGGCATCGCCGCCACCGCGCTGATCTGCTTCATCTTCAGCTGGAACGAGATGCTTTTCGCCCGGGTTCTGACCGGCGTCGTCGCGCAGACCGCGCCCGTCTTCCTGACCGGCTTCATCACCAGCCAGGGCCTCTTCCTGGCCAAGGTGTGCGCCGCGTCTCTCGTGATCTCCCTGCCGGTTCTCGCCGCGGGGTTCGCCGCCCAGGACAAGCTGGTCCAGGGCCTGTCTCTAGGAGCCGTGAAATGAAGGCCGCACTCGTCGAGTCCGTCGGCAAGGTATCCCTCACGACCGTGCCCGACCCCACCCCGGGGCCCCGCGACGTCGTGGTGAGGGTGGCGGCGTGCGGGCTGTGCGGGACCGATCTGCACATCCTTCAGGGCGAGTTCGCGCCCTCGCTGCCCCTGGTCCCCGGGCACGAGTTCGCGGGTGAGGTCGTCGCGCTGGGCAGCCAGGTGACGGAGCTGGCCGAGGGCGACCGGGTCGCCGTCGATCCCTCGCTCTACTGCCACGAGTGCCGCTACTGCCGCCAGGGCCACAACAACATGTGCGACCGCTGGGCCGCCATCGGCGTCACCACGGCGGGCGGCGCCGCTGAGTACGCCGTCGCGCCCGTCGCCAACTGTGTGAAGCTGCCCGAGCACGTGCGCACCCAGGACGCGGCCCTCATCGAGCCGCTGTCCTGCGCCGTGCGCGGCTACGACGTCCTCAAGAGCCAGCTCGGCTCCCACGTCCTGATCTACGGCTCCGGGACGATGGGCCTGATGATGCTGGAGCTGGCCAAGCGGACGGGCGCCGCGAGCGTCGAGGTCCTGGACCTCAACCCCGACCGCCTGGAGACCGCCAGGCTGCTGGGCTGCTCGGGCGCGGCTGCGACGGCCGAGGAGCTGGACCGGCCGCAGGGCTGGGACCTCGTCGTCGACGCGACGGGCAACGCCGCCGCCATCCAGGACGGCCTGGGCCGCGTCGCCAAGGCGGGCACCTTCCTCCAGTTCGGCGTCTCGGACTACGCGACGACGGCGACGATCGAGCCGTACAAGATCTACAACCAGGAGATCACCATCACCGGCTCGATGGCCGTCCTGCACAGCTACGAGCGGGCCGCCGAGCTGTTCGCCGGTGGCGTGCTCGACCCGGACGTCTTCATCAGCGACCGCATGTCGCTGGACGACTACCCGGCCGCGCTGGAACGTTTCTCCGAGGGGAAGGGCAGGAAGATCGTCGTCGTCCCCTGACCGGCCGCGCGCCGGGCCCAGGCCCGGTTCCCGGCACGCCCCTGCCCCGGGTGGCCCCATGTGCGGGGCCGAACGGGGGAGTGGGCGGAATGTGTGCGTCCGGTCCGCCGTTGTGCCGTGCATGAAGGCAATCGCACTAGAGCAGTACGGCGGCCCCGACGCGCTCCGCCTCACCGAACTCCCCGACCCGAAGGTCGCACCCGGCGAAGTCCTCATCAGGGTGCGCGCTGCCGGGGTGAACCCGGTGGACTGGAAGCTCGCCGCCGGGTATCTCGACCCGCTCATGGAGGTGGGCTTCCCGCTCGTCCCCGGCTGGGACGTGTCCGGGACCGTGGAGCGGGTGGGCCTCGACGCGGGAGAGTTCTCCGTCGGCGACGAGGTCGTCGGATACGTACGCAAGGACTGGGCGCAGAAGGGCACCTACGCCGAGCTCGTCTCCGCGCATGTGCGCATGCTCGCGCCCAAGCCCGCCTCGCTGAGCTGGACGGAGGCGGCCGGGCTGCCGCTCGCCGGGCTCACCGCGCTCCAGTCGCTGCGGCGGCTGGACGTGGGCGCGGGCGACACGGTGCTCGTGCACGCGGCGGCGGGCGGCGTCGGCTCCCTCGCCACCCAGATCGCGGTCGCCTGGGGCGCCCGCGTCATCGGCACCGCGAGCGAGCGCAACCACGACTTCCTGCGCGGCCTCGGCGCCGAGCCCGTCACCTACGGGGACGGGCTGGCCGGGCGCGTGCGCGAGCTGGCACCCGACGGGGTGGACGCCGCGCTCGACTTCGTCGGCGGCGACGCCGTCGAGGTCTCCCAGCAGGTGGTGACCAAGCCCGAGCGGGTCGCGTCCATCGCCGACTCCGACGCGCCCTCGAAGGGCGCGCACTACGTGTGGGTCCGCCCCGACGGCGCCGGGCTCGCCGAACTGGGCGCCCTCGCCGACGCGGGCAAGCTCACCGTCAACGTGGACCGCGTGCTGCCCCTGGCCGAGGCCGCCGAGGCGTGGCACCTCAGCCAGGCGGGCCGCACGCGCGGCAAGCTGGTGCTGGAGGTGAAGTGACGGGTCGGCGGGCCTGACGGGACGACAGGGCGACGGGGCCGTACCGCGATACGGATACGGCCCCGTCACCGTGCGGGTCGTGTCAGGCCGCGCCCTCCTGGCGGTCCACGTACTCGAAGACGCTGCCGTCGGGGTGCCTGGCCAGCAGATTGCGGCCGATCGGCGTGGGTTTCGGGCCCGCGATGATCTCGGCGCCCACGGCCCGCAGGTCCGCCACCGCCTCGTCGACGTCCTTCACCGCGAGCGTGGCCACGATCTTGCGCAGCACTTCGAGGTGCCCTTCAGGGCCGCTCATCAAGAAGAAGGGCCCGACCGCCGCGACCGCGACGGGCCCCTGCTGGAAGCGCACCGCTTCGGCGTTCGCCAGTCTCTCGTACACCGGCACCGCGCTGTCCAGATCGTCGACGCAGACACGCAGTGAGGTTCCCAGAATGTCCATGGGAGCGAGCCTAGGGGGTGTCTTCCACGTAGCGTCGTCCGGCCGTTAGGCCGGGGGCTGCCGGGGGCACCTCCCAGCGGTAGCTGGGGGAGTCTGGTGCGTGCAATCGCAAGGCGGAGGGAGGAAAGCGCAGGGGGTACCTCCCGCCCGCAGGGCCTGGGGGAGGGCTGCGCTGACGACCGACAACGTCGCGAGTGTGCGTGCCAGGCGTCGCAGCCCAGACGGGACGTTGAAGACACCCCCTAGTTGGGACATGCGCGCACGTCAGGCCCGGCAGAGGATCTCTCCGTTCGGGACGAAGAAGACGGCGTCCTCGTGCGCCCCCCACTCCCGCCAGGCCGCCGCCGCTTCCTCCAGTTCCTCCCGCGACGCGTGGCCGCCCGCGAGCGCGGTGTCGGCGTAGGAGGAGGCGACCGTGCGGTCCGCCCACAGGCCGCTCCACCACGCGCGCTCCGGCTCCGTGCGGTAGTGCCAGAGCGAGCCGGACGCGGTGATGTCGGTGAAGCCCGCCTCCCTGGCCCACGCGTGCAGGTGGCGACCCGCGTCCGGCTCCCCGCCGTTGGCGCGCGCGACCCGTCGGTACAGCTCCTGCCACCGGTCGAGCCCTGGCACGCGCGGGTACCAGAACATGCCCGCGTAGTCCGCGTCCCGTACCGCGACATAGCCGGTCGGCTTGCACACCCGGCGCATCTCGCGCAGCGCCCGCACCGGGTCGCCGACGTGCTGGAGCGTCTGGTGCGCGTGGACGACGCAGAAGGTGTCGTCCGGGTGGTCCAGCGCGTGGACGTCGGCCGTCGCGAACGTCATGTTCGTCAGGCCCCGCGCCGCCGCCGTCTCCCGGGCCCGCTCCAGCACGCCCGGCGCCGCGTCGACGGCCGTGACATGCCCTTCGGGCACGAGCGCGGCGAGGTCGGCCGAGATCGTGCCGGGGCCGCAGCCCACGTCCAGGATCCGCATATGGGGCTTGAGCGACCCCAGCAGATACGCGGCGGAGTTCTCCGCCGTGCGCCATTCGTGCGAGCGCAGGACGGACTCGTGATGGCCGTGCGTGTAGACGGCGGTCTCTTGGTCTGCCATGACGGCACCGTACGCCCGCGTCTTGGTATGTGAGCAAGAGTGTTTCGCTATATGGACACGCTCGTTGTGCGGACACCCTCTTCGGTGGTCAGCCGGGCATCGGGCGGTAGACGACGAGGGCCTCGCGCTCCTTGTCCAGCAGCAACTGGCCGGGCGCCTCGGCGACTTCACCGTCGTACGCCAGATGCGTCCCCTCCGGGAGCCCCGTGACGAGCAGGCTGCGCAGCTTCGCCGAGCTGCGCCGCGAGCGCCTGCCCAGCGCGCCCGCGACGGCCGCCGACAGCAGGCGGGTACGCGCGAACCTGCCGCCGCGCACCGTCCGTACGTCCAGCAGTCCGTCGGCCAGATCGTGCCGCCGTACGGGCGCGAGCCCGACGCCCCGGTAGGTGCAGTTGCCCACGAACATCAGCCACAGCGGCCGCTGCCGCCCCGCGACCCCGGCCTCCACCGGGCGCGAGGTGCGCAGCACGTGCCAGGCGGCCAGCACCCCGGCTGCCCTGGAACCCATCAGCGGCGCCCAGCGTTCGCGCAGCCGCACCAGTTCCGGGTACGAGCCGAGGCTGAAGGTGTTCACGAAGTACCCGGAGGGTCCCTCGCCCGGCCCGCCGTCAGGGCCGACGGGCGCGAAGCGGCCCAGGTCGACCGCCACGGCCTCGCCCGAGGTCACGGCCCGCGCGGTGTGGTCGGCCGACTCGATGCCGAGGTCGTAGGCGAAGTGGTTGCGGGTGCCGCCGGGCAGCACCGCGAGCGGCAGCCCGTGCCGGGTCGCCACCGTGGCCGCCGCGTTCACGGAACCGTCCCCGCCGTGCACGCCCAGCGCGCCGCCGAGGGCCAGCGCGCGCTGTGCCGCCTCCTCCAGCACGTCGCGGAGTGCGCCGTCCCGAGGCCCGTACGCGACGACTTCGGCGCGCGGTAACACGCTCTGCACCTCGGCGGTCGCCGGGTCCTCGGCCGCCATGTCCTCGGCCACCGGGACCCGCGCGTCGCCGCCCGCGTCCTGCTGCGCCGCGTCGTCCGCTTCGGGGGCGGTCGCCGTGCGTCCAGAGGGGCCCGAGGACGCGTTGGTGACGATGACGAGCCCCTTGCCCTCGCGCAGCGCGGGCGCCTCGGCCACCGGGCGCGCCGTGGGCGGGAGCTGGGAGTGGGTGGGCGCCACGCCCCGTACGGCGAAGGCGGCGCCGAAGCCCAGCGCGGCACCCGCGAGCACGTCGCTCGGATAGTGCACACCCGTGTAGACCCGCGAGAAGGCCACCGAAGCGGCGACCGGCGCGACCACCGCGCCCCAGCGCCGGGACTCCAGCGCCACACCCGTCGCGAAGGCCGCGGCCGACGCCGAGTGCCCGGAGGGGAACGAGGTCGTGATCGGCTGCCGCCGTAGCTGACGAACGAGGGGCACCCCCTCCAGCAGCGGCCGGGCGCGGCGCACCGAGCGCTTGCCCAGGGTGTTGACGGTCGCCGACGCGACGGCCAGCGAGGCGATGCCGCGGGCCGCGCAGCGGCGGGCGCGCGGGCTGCCGCTCGCGGCGATCCCGGCGGCGACGGCGAACCACAGCCGCCCGTGGTTCGCGCTCCGGCTGAGGCGGGGAAGCACGTCCTCGGCGCCCGGCCAGTGCCGCGTGGCCACGAGCCGGAACGCGGCACGGTCCACCTCGCGCCAGGTGCGCCAGTGGAGGCCCTTCCGCCAGAGCGGGGCCCAGGCGCGAGGGGGCCGCACGGTTCCGGGGGAGTGGGGGTCGGGGTACAGGCCGGAGTACAGGAGGCCGGACGGTTCCCGCCCGGCGGGGGCGCTCGGCTCGGGGTGTCCCCGTCCGGGGCGGCGCGGCCCGGACAGGCCCTGCCCGGTCAGGCCGGTACCCCGTTCTCGCCGCCGCGCGGCTCGGCGCGGCTGATGTCGGCGAGCACCGCGCCCGCGTCCCGCACCCCGGCCAGGTCGCCGATGGTGACGAAGCCCAGCGGGCGGCCGTTCTCGACGACGGGCAGCCTGCGCACCGCGTGACTGCGCATCAGATCGACGGCCGTGCTCACGTCCTCGTCCGGCGCGACCGTCACCGGCTCGGGCGTGCACACCGAGCGGCAGCTCACGGTCAGCGGGTCGGCGCCGTCGGCCACGGCGCGCAGGGCGATGTCCCGGTCGGTGATGAGCCCGAGCAGCCGCCCGGCCTCGGTCACCAGGACGTCCCCGATGTCCTGCGCGCGCATGAGCTGTGCGGCCTCGACCAGTGAGGCGTCGGGCCGCACCGAGGTGGCGGCCGGGGTCATGACGTCCCTTACCAACTCTGCCATCGCTCCTGCCTTAGCTCTTCCGGCGTACGGGATTCGGGCGGGTACCCGGTCCGTGCGGGGCTACGCCTGGGGGTGGGGGCTCAGGGGGCGGAGGGCTCGGGGCGCTGATCCCTTTCCGTGACGGATCCGGTTCCGTGTCTCCCTCGGTGGACGGCGTGGAACGGGTACCCGTGGCCCCCGTACACGAGACGGGGCCCGGAGCGAGGACGAGGACGAGGAAGGGACGAGAACGATGACCGGAGTCGACCCGGGTGAGTTGTCGGACGCGCAGCTCATCAAGGAACTGGAGACGATCCACCGCACCCGCCACGACACCCTGCTGCACGGCTCGGCCGACGCGCTGGTCGCGCACAGCACCCGTACGGCCGAGCTGGAGGGCGAGTACCTGCGCCGCAACCCCCTGCGCGTCGTGTCCTCCGGGCGCACCCGCGAGGGCGCGCGGGCACGGGAGGCGTGAGCGTGTGAGGCGTGAGCGTGTGAGGGGGCGAACACCGGCGCGTGGCGCGTTTGTTCTGTGACGGGTGGGGCACCCGGGGCGTGGCCGAGAGCGAGAGCGGCCCGGCCTTTGTGGGAGAGCTTCGGGCGCGGGGAATCAGGGACCCCGCGCCCGAAGCGTGTGCGCGGGCACCGGCCGCTGGGCACCGGGTGCCCAAGGGTTGGCTGGCTTCGAACGGGTACTCGGGCCGCATGACTGACAAAGCGATCTATCCCAGGGCGGGCACGTCCCGCGCCGCCGCCTCGGCCGCTGAACTCTCCGAGCCGGTGGCACGGGTAGTCCGCGAACAGTTCCACGCCATCGAGGAAGAGCTGCGCGAGGAGATACGGGCGCAGGCGTTCCGGCGTACGGTCCGGCTGAACGGCGGAGCCGCCGCCTCGGCCCTCTATGGCGGAGCCGCGCTGGCCATCGCGATCGCGCTGGTGCTGGCACTCGTACTCCCCGGCTGGGCGGCCTTCCTCATCGTCGCGGCGGCCCTGTTCGCGCTCGCCTACGCGCTGCGTTCCGCGGCGCGCGGTGACAGGCCCGGCGCGGGTGACGGTGTGTCACGGGCCTCGCGTACCTCGCGCGACGGGGCCGGAGACGCGACGGGCACGGCGGCGGACGCCACCGGCGCGGCGACCACGGCGGCCCCCGCACCGCCCACCACGCCCACGCCCGGCGCGGTCGCCCCGCCCGGCGCGGTTCCGCCGCCGGGCAGCGGCGTGCCGCCCGCGCCGACGACACCCCCGCCCGTGCCTACGGAGACCGACCCCGAGACTCCGCACCACAGGGCGTGACGACGGCCCGTCCACGGCGCGGTGGTGACGCCGCGACCGCAGACGAGGGCCGACCGGTGCGAGACGGGACGCGCCGGTCGGTCCTCTTCCCGTCCCTTCGCCGGTGTCCGGCGCCGCCCTCCGCGCATGCGTCCGTACGCCCGTCCGTATGCTCGGACCGCCGCCGACGGAACGGCGGCCATGGCAGGCAACGGCGAGCAACGGGGCGGTACATGACGGGGACGGACCACGGCACGGTCGGCGGCACGGGACGGGCGGGCCCTGACCCCCGCGTGCCGTATGCGATGGCACCCGACCACGGCGCGACGGTGCGCGCGGTCAACGCGCTGACCGCGCGCTGGGCCCGGCACGCCCTCCGCGACGAGGGCACCGTCTTCACCGCCGCCGGACTGTGGCCGCTGCTCGCCTCGCTCACGGCGGGGGCACACGGGCCCGCGCGCGCCGAACTCGCGCACGCGCTGGGCACGCACACGGACACGTACGGGGCTGACCCGGCCGCCGTACCTGCCACGACCGCTCCCGTCGCTCCCGCCGACTCGCGGGCCCTCGACCTCGCTGCCCGCGAGGCGGCCCGCCGCTCACGCGACCTCGTCGCCCAGCTGCGCGGCATCCCCGGCGTGGACGCGGCCCTCGGCCTGTGGACACGGGACGTGCTGGCACTGGAACCGGAGTGGGCGGGCGCGCTGCCGCCCCTCGCGCACGGCGAACTCACCGGGGACGCCGAGGCGGACCGCGCGCGGCTCGACGACTGGGCCTCGTCGAACACCGGCGGGCAGATCCCGGCCATGCCCGTCGAGATCGCACCGGACACGCTGCTCGTGCTGGCGAGCGCGCTCACCGTGCGCACGCGCTGGGCCAGGCCGTTCGAGCCCGGCTGGGGCGGGATGGTGCCCGAGAGCGGGCCGTGGGCCGGGCGGCGGCTCGCCGACATGTTCCGGGTGGGCACGGACCTGGACGAGATCGCCGTCGCCACCACCCCGGCGGGCGCCGTCACCCGGTTCCGCGTCGAGGGCGAGGACGAGGTGGACGTCCACCTGCTGCTCGGGGAGCCGGAAGCGGAACCGGCCTCGGTGCTCGCCGCCGGCGCGGTCATGCCCGCGCGGGCGCCGTGGATCGTGCCGGGCCCTGAGCTGCCGTACGGGGAGGCGGGGCCCGGCGTCACCGTCAGCGAGACGACCGGCTGGGACGAGACGCCGAAGCTGTCCGTGCGGACGGTGCCGTTCACGGTGTCGGACACGCACGACCTGCTGCGGGAACCGGAACCGTTCGGCCTCTCCCACGCGGGCGACCTCGGCGCGCCGACGGGGCACTTCGCCGGCGTCAGCCGCTCCTTCCCGCTGGCCCTCGGCTCGGCGCGGCAGTCGGTCACGGCCTCGTTCACGGCGGAGGGCTTCTACGCGGCGGCTGTCACGGCCATGGCGGCCTCGGCCGCTGGCGTACCGCAGGCGCGGGCCAGGCTGGTCCACGCGCGCTTCGACCGGCCCTTCGGCTTCCTGGCCGTGCACCGCCCGACGGGCCTGGTCCTCGTCGCGGGCTGGGTCACCGACCCCGACCCGGCCCCCGAAGCCAGCGCCCCGCCGCCGATGCCGCGCTGACGCCGAGGCCGACGCCGTCGTGCTGACGGGGTGCCGCCGCCCCGGCTCTCGGGTACAGCGGCTCGCTGGCCATGCCGGTGCAGGCGTGCTGGCGGGGTGTGGTTGGCGCGGCTCCCGAATACG
>NZ_BAAGSO010000125.1:134995-150408 GCF_054782395.1 Streptomyces daliensis
TCGGGTACAGCGGCTCGCTGGCCATGCCGGTGCAGGCGTGCTGGCGGGGTGTGGTTGGCGCGGCTCCCGAATACGGCGGCTCGCCGCCGGTGCCGTGTTGGCGTCGAGGCCGGTGCCGGTGTGCTGACGGGGTGCCGCTGCTCCGGCTCCCGGACACAGCGGCTGGCGGCCGGTGCCGTGTTGGCGTCGAGGCCCGGTGCCGTCGTGCTGACGGGGTGCCGCCGCTCCGGCTCCCGGAGCCAGCGCCCCGCCGCCCATGCCGGTGCAGGCGTGCTGGCGTGACGGTCCGTCGTGCCGCGCCCGGCACCGCTCGGCCGGGCCGTATGTGTGCCCTCAGCGGGGCATCCGGGGTCGCCCCCAGTGCCGGTGCGCGGCGATGGCATCGGCGAAGGCCGACACGAACTCCTCGGTCACCGTGCCGACCGCCGTGTCCGTCACCACACCGTGGTCCACGACGGTGCCGCCCCCGCCCCCGTCGCCCGCCGTGCGCAGCTCCTCCGGCGCCAGCGCGGCCAGCGCGCCGATGCCGGAGCCGAGCGCGGCGACGGGCTTGCCGTGCCGGTAGGCGTCCCGCACGAAGCGGGCGGCGGCGTGGCCGTCGGCGTCCCCGGCGCCTGGCGCGAGCGGGTCGCCGGACCCGCCGGGCAGCACCACGGCGTCGTACAGCACGGAGGCGACGGTCGGCAGCGCGCGATCGACCGCGCAGGCGGTGCCGTCGTCGTGGCCGTGGACCTCGCCCGCGCGAGGCCCGAGCGCCTCGACGACCGCGCCGCGCTCCTTCAGCGCGTCCCGCACCGCGTCGGCCTGCCGGGCGTCCACGCCGTCCGTGACGAGGACGGCCACCCGCCGCGTACGGATCGACCCGGAGCCCCTGGCCGCCTCCAGGCTGAGCGCGGGCGAGGTCACCTCGGGAGCGCCCGACGGCCCCCGCTCCCGCCCCCGCCCCCGCTCCTCCGGCACCGGCACCGGCACCCCCACCCCCTCCGCGACGGCGCGCGCCAGCCCGCCGTCGACGTCGCCCAGCCGCGCCACCATCCGCTCCCGCACGGCCACCGAGCCGACCCGGCCCAGCTCGAAGCGGAACGCCTCGACGATGTGCCGTCTCTCCCAGTCGCCGACGCTGTGCCAGAACAGCGCCGCCTGCGAGCAGTGGTCGGCGAAGCTGCCGCTGCGCCGCCGGGTCTTCGTCCCGCCCAGCCGCTCCGGGTGATGCAGGAAGACCCCGTTGGAACTCTCCGGTTTCTCTGGTTTCTCCTGCTCCTCCTGCTCCTCCTGCTTCTCCGGCTCGGCGGTGCAGCCGCCGCCCAGCGAGTGCGGCGTGTAGCTCGCCTGGCTGTGCAGCGCGTACTGGTGACGGCCGTCGCGCTGCGTCGTCCGTACGGGCGCCAGGGGCTTGTTGACGGGAAGCTGCGCGAAGTTGGGGCCGCCGAGACGGTTGAGCTGCGTGTCCATGTACGAGAAGAGGCGGGCCTGGAGCAGCGGATCGTCGGTGAAGCCGATGCCGGGCACGACGTTGGCGGCGTGGAAGGCCACCTGCTCGGTCTCCGCGAAGAAGTTGTCCGGGTTGCGGTCCAGCACCATCCGGCCGACCGGCTGCACGGGGACCTGCTCCTCCGGGATGACCTTGGTGGGGTCGAGCAGGTCGAAGTCAAAGGCGAACTCCTCTTCCTCCGGCACCAGCTGGACTCCCAGCTCCCACTCCGGGTACTCGCCCGAGGCGATGGCCTCCCACAGATCGCGACGGTGGAAGTCCGGGTCCCGGCCCTGGCACTCCTGCGCCTCGTCCCACACCAGCGAGTGCACGCCCAGCAGCGGCTTCCAGTGGAACTTGCAGAACGTCGAGTTCCCGTACGCGTCGACGAGCCGGAAGGTGTGCACCCCGTACCCGGGCATCATCCGGTAGCTGCGCGGCAGCGCCCGGTCCGACATCAGCCACATGACCGCGTGCAGCGTCTCGGGCTGGAGGGAGACGAAGTCCCAGAGCGTGTCGTGCGCCGAGGCTCCGGTGGGCATCCCGCTGTCCGGCTCGCCCTTGAAGGCGTGGACGAAGTCGGGGAACTTGATGCCGTCCTGGACGAAGAAGACCGGGAAGCTGCTGCCCACGAGGTCGAAGTTCCCCTCGGACGTGTAGAACTTCACGGCGAAGCCCCGGCTGTCCCGCACCGTGTCGGCCGAGCCGCGCGGGCCCTGCGCGGTCGAGAAGCGGACGAAGACGGGCGTGCGGACGGCCGGATCACGCAGGAACGCGGCGCGGGTGTAAGCGGCGCAGGACTCGTACGGCTCGAAGTACCCGTAGGCCCCCGAGCCCCGCGCGTGCACCACCCGCTCGGGTATCCGCTCGTGGCCGAAGTGGGTGAGCTTTTCGCGGAAGTGGAAGTCCTCCAGGAGCGTCGGCCCCCGTTCCCCGGCCCTGACCGAGCCGTCGGGCTGCCCGATCACCACCCCCTGGTCCGTGGTGAGCGGACCGTCCCCCTGACCGTTCACGCGGTGGGCGCCGCGCTGTCGCTGCTTGCCGTCGCTCTCAGGCATGGCGTGCTGCCCCAATCCTCGCGGTCGCGGGGGCGGTTACCCCTTCGCGCGAGAGCGAAACGACGGGTCGGCCGTCAGCCGTCACCCTCCTCCCGCGCCCCCTCACGCCCCGCCGAGGGATGCGGCTTCGCGCCCGGCAGGAACTCCTGGACCTTCGCCTTCAGGCCCTGCTTCATGACGGAGCCCCGCGCCGGGTCGCCCTTGAGGATCGAGGCGGCCGTCGCCTCCATCTGGTCCCAGGTGGCGTGGGGCGGGATCGGCGGGACGGACGGATCGGTGAGGAACTCGACGACCGCGGGCCCCTCGGCCGCCAGCGCCTCGCGCCAGCCGCGCTCCACGTCCTCCGGCTTCTCGACCCGGATTCCCGTGAGCCCCAGCGAGCGCGCGAACGCCGCGTAGGAGACGTCCGGCAGCCCCTGCGAGGGCGTGAACTGCGGGGAACCGCTCATCGCGCGCATCTCCCAGGTGACCTGGTTCAGATCCTGGTTGTTCCACACGCCGACGACCAGCCGCTGGTCCTCCCACACCGACCGGTACTTGGCCGCCGTGATCAGCTCCGCCATGCCGTTCATCTGCATGGCGCCGTCGCCGACCAGCGCCAGCACGGGCCGGTCCGGGTGGGCGAACTTCGCGCCGATCGCGTACGGCACACCGCAGCCCATCGTCGCCAGCGTCCCGGAGAGGGAGGCCCGCATGTCTCCGCGCAGCCGCAGATGGCGGGCGTACCAGTTGGTGGTGGAGCCGGAGTCCGCCGTGATCACGGCGTTGTCCGGGAGCAGCGGGTCGAGGCAGTGCGCGACGTACTCCGGGTTGACCGGGTCGGCCGACACCTCCGCCCTGCGCCGCATGACCTCCCACCAGCGGTCCACGTCGGCCATGACCTTCTCGTGCCACTCCAGGCCCTCGTCGTTGTGGCGCAGCTTCGGCAGCAGCCTGCGCAGGGTGGCGCGTGCGTCGCCGATCAGGTTGACCTCGTACGGGTAGCGCATCCCGACCATGTGCGGGTCGATGTCGATCTGGACGCCGCGTGCCTTGCCGAAATCGGGCAGGAACTGGCTGTAGGGAAGGCTGGAACCGATCGTCAGCAGGGTGTCGCAGTCGCGCATCAGCTCGTACGAGGGCCGGGTGCCCAGCAGGGCGATGGAGCCGGTGACGTACGGGAGGGTGTCCGGGAGCACGTCCTTGCCGAGCAGCGCCTTGGCGACCCCGGCGTTCAGCCGGGTGGCGGTCTCCTCGACCTCGGCGCGTGCCTGGCGGGCGCCCTGTCCGAGCAGGATGGCCACCTTCCTGCCGGAGTTGAGGACCTCGGCCGCGCGCTCCAGCGCCTCCTCGTCCGGCGCTGCCGTCCACTCGCTGCTGCCGAGGCTGGAGGGGACCATCTTGAACTCGTGCCCGGGTGCCTCGTAGGCCAGTTCCTGCACGTCGGCCGGGACGATCACGGCGGTGGGCGCGCGGCGCGCGTAGGCGGTCCTGATGGCCCGGTCGAGCACGTTGGGCAGTTGCTGGGGGACGGTGACCGTCTCCAGGTATGCCGAGGCCACGTCCTTGAAGAGGGAGTGGAGATCGACCTCCTGCTGGTACGAGCCGCCCATCGCTGAGCGTGCCGTCTGGCCGAGGATCGCGACGACGGGGACGTGGTCGAGCTTGGCGTCGTAGAGGCCGTTGAGGAGGTGGATGGCGCCGGGCCCCGAGGTGGCGGCGCAGACTCCGAGGCCGCCGCTGAACTTGGCGTAGCCGACCGCCTGGAGCGCCGACATCTCCTCGTGCCGCGCCTGGACGAAACGGGGCTGGTTCCCGGCCCTCTCCCAGGCGGCGAGCAGGCCGTTGATGCCGTCGCCCGGGTAGCCGAAGACGTGCTCGACGCCCCACTCGCGCAGCCGCGCGAGGACGTGGTCGGAGACCTTCTCGGACATGACGCTCCTCTGTTCGGCGCTGCTCGGCCTCGCTCGACCGGCGCTGCTCTGCTCGGCGGACAAGGGCGCGGGTAACCGGCCGGCGGGGGCGGAAACACGCCGTACGGGAGTGGTGCGCGGGCGGCCCCGAGAGGTGGGGAGCACGGGAGGGGGCGCATGGGAGTCACTTCCCAACTCCGTGGAAAGCGGGCCACGTTTGCCCTCTGCGCCCAGGGGCACCCGAACTGTCGTGCTTCGGAATGAAGGCACATCCGCGGGAGCGGCAGTTTTGCGCGATGGTGCGCTCTGCACGCCAGCCCCGCTTGTGCCTGCCCCGCGGTGACCGCTCGAACCACAGTCCACCGTGTATGGGGAGAGAGCGAAGCCATGACGACCGTACGCCCCCGTGCGAAGCACGCACGACACCCGCACGACGACGCCCCCGACACCGCCGACGACTTCCGCCGCATAGCGGAACTGCCCGACGGGCCCGAGAAGGACGAACTGCGACAGCGCGTGGTGCGAGCCTGGATGCCGATGGCCTCGCGGCTGGCCCGGCACTTCCGCAACCGGGGCGAGGCGCTGGAGGACCTCCAGCAGGTCGCCGCGCTCGGCCTGGTCAAGGCCGTGGCACGCTACGACCCGGCGCGCGGCAGCGCCTTCGAGAGCTTCGCCGTGCCGACGATAGTCGGCGAGATCAAGCGCCACTTCCGCGACCACATGTGGGGGCTGCACGTGCCCCGTCGCGTCCAGGAACTGCGCAACCGCGTCCGGGTGAGCATCCGCGAGCTGAGCCTCTCGCTCGACGGGCACACCCCCTCCGTCGCACAGGTCGCCGAACACTGCGGGCTGAGCGAGGAGGACGTCACCATCGGGATGGAGGCGCTGGAGAGCTACAGCACCCTGTCCCTGGACGCGGAACTCCCGGGCGCCGACGACGGCTACGCGCTCGTCGACACCCTGGGGAGCCCCGAACCGGGCTTCGACCGGGTCGTCTACCGCGAGTCCGTGAAGCCCCGGCTGCGGCGGCTGCCGGAGCGCGAGCGCCGCATCCTGTACCTGCGCTTCTTCTGCGACATGACGCAGAGCAGGATCGCCGAGCAGCTCGGCATCTCGCAGATGCACGTCTCCCGCCTCATCAGCCGTACCTGCACCCGCATCCACAAGGAGGTCGAGGCCGACCTGGAGCGCGAGCGCGAGGACGAGCTGGAGGACGCCGTGCGGCGGGTCCCCGACCACGCCGACCGGACGAAGGACGGCACCCCCGTGCCCTCCGCCACTGGGCAGACGGCGGAGGACGCGGACCCGGCGGACACCGCCGGTGCCGTGAACACCGTGGACGGCGAGACCGATGACGGGGGAGACGCCGGAAGCTCACATCTCGCTGCGGCGTAACGCGAACGCGATGTGCCGGGCCATCCGGTCCACGGCCCCGGCCTCGGCCAGTTCGAAGGCGCTCCTGCCGCCCGTACGCAGCAGGGTCAGCGCCCCCTGGACGGTGCTGGGGCTGTCGGGCCCCGAGTCCGGCTCCGTGCCCGTCGTCCCCGTGGAGAGCGGGACGCACAGCAGGGAGCTGGCCTCGGCGCGCACGAGCAGGGGCGCCCCCGTCTCGTCGCAGCCGAAGGCATCGGGGTCCTCCAGGCGCGCCTGGAGGACCCCGGCGCGTCTGTCCACGGCGTCGGCCACCACGGGGGAGGCGGCGGGCGCCTGGGCCGAGACGGCGTCGCGTACCTCGCCGCTGGAGGCGAGCACGGCCGAGCGGCACAGGGTCTCGCTCTTGCCGCCCGTGTCGAGGATGACCCAGTCGGCGAACCGCCCGTGCAGCACGGCGGCGGCCCGCGCCGCGACCGCGTCCCGCGCGGGCGGGGCCGTCAGCAGCGCGGTGGCCATGTCATCGATGAGGTCCAGGAGTTCGGCGTGCCGCGTCATCTCCGTCAGCGCGGGCCGCGCGGTCGCGGGCTGCTCGGCGGGCGCGGGCTCCCTGCGCACCGCGGCGGGCCCGCCACGGCCCGGCGCCGACGGGGCGGTGTCCCCGTACGTCTGGAAGACGGTCAGCACGGCGGTGCGCGGCTCCTGCGGCGGGCGCAGCGCCGTCAGCGTGGCCCGCAGCGCGCCGCTGCGGGGCGAGCTGCGGTCCGGCGGGCGCAGAAGCTGCACGTGCAGGCTGCGGGCGCCCTCGCCGCGCGCGACAGCGGCGACCTGCGAGCGGAAGGTGGGGCGGCCCTCGTGGGTGAACGAACCGGCCAGCGCCCTTCCCGTCGCGTAGCCGGGGCGCATCCCGAAGAGCTGGGTGGCCGCCACGTTCAGCCGCCGCACCACCCCGTCCCTGTCCAGCAGCGCGACCGCCACGGGCAGCCGCTGGAAGAGGGCGCGCAGCAACTGGTGCTCATGGGCGTCGTCGCGCCCGCCGTTGCGCTTGCCCGCGGCGGCCAGCTCCTCGTAGCGGGGCCACAGGACCTCGGCGGCGTGCTGGAGCTCGAAGAGCGCCGCGTCGAGGGCGGGCAGGGCCTCCGAAGAGGGCAGCGCTCGTGCGGTACGCAGTTCCTCGACGCGCCTGCGGAACGCCGCGAGATCGGCGCCGTACTCCTCCACGTCGGCCATGCAGCTCAACGTAGCCGCTGGGGACGTGCCCGGCCCATATCTCCGGCTCATTCACGGAGATTCCATGAGATCCATGCCGAGGGTGTGTGCGTCCGTCCGTTTTCTGATCACCCCCGCTGGGCAGCCGCTCGCATGTGAAGCTTCCGCGATCCGCCACGTCGCTCCCCGCCGACCGCGTCTCGCTGGAGACGGACGAGGGACCAGGGGAGACGTCCCAGGGGCGCAGTCTCGCCCATCTGGCCGAGGAAGCGGCGCGGTGCACGCCCGACTGCTGCGCCGCCGCCGTCACCGCCAGCTACACGCCGGGCTCGGACGCGGGCGCGGCCCCCGACGTCCCGCTCGCGGTCACCCATCCCGACCTCTCCGGGCTGGTCGGGCTCCAGCTCGAATCCGGCGAGGGGCCCATACCCGAGGCGCTGGCGGGCGGCGAGCCCGTCAGCGCCGACGATCTGCTCCACGAGACGCGCTGGCCCGCCTACCGTGCCAAGGCACTGGACGCCGGGCTGCGTTCGAGCACGACGCTCCCGTACCGCCGTGAGGGCCTCGCGCTCACCATCACGGTCTTCTCCTTCCGCCCGTACCGCCTCGCCGACGCCGTCACCGGCAGCGCCGCGCTCCTCGCCGACCTCGCCACCACCGTCCTGGTGCGGGACAGGCGCTACCGCGAGGCGCTCGCCGAGGTCGAGCAGCTCGACTCGGCGCTGCGGTCCCGGCCTGTGGTGGACCAGGCGTGCGGGATCGTCATGGTCGTGGTCGGGTGCGACGCGGACGAGGCGTTCGCCCTTCTGCGCCGGATGTCCCAGCGCACGAACCGCAAGCTGTACGACCTCGCCGAGGCGCTCGTCAGTACGCGCGGGCGCGGCGCCGAGGAGGAACTGCGGAGGATGAGCCGGACGCCGTAGCGGCGGGTGTCCTCACGTGTCGTCGCGTGCCCGTTTCCTGCCCTTCTGCGAAGGTGGACGGGTTGGTTGCGGGGTTGTCTGATGTACGGATAGCGGCGGAGGCAAGGACGCATGCGGCGCAGCGACCGGGGCGGGCACGGTGACGCGGGCGGGCACGGTGACCGGGGCGGGCACGGTGACCGGGGCGGGCGCGAGGGCTCAGGGCACACCCGCGCCCACACCCCTCCTTCCGGTTCCGCGGGCTTCGCGGGCGCGCCCGATGACGACGCCGGGCCCGAGGGTCCCGGCGCACGGCACTCGGCCACGGCGCTGGCCGCCTGCGGGTACTGGCGGCGGCGCGGCATGCACACGGAACCCCGGCAGGTCGTCGTCGCGCCCGGCGCGCCGGTGCTGCTGCTCGCCGTCCTCGCGGCGACGGGCGGCGGCGCGGGCATCCTCGCGGGTGCGGGTGCGGGTGCGGGTGCGGGTGCGGGTGCGGGTTCCGGTTCCGGTTCCGGTGCGGGGCCGGGCGCGGGGGAGGCCCCGGCACGTCCCGGTACCGGCAGCGTCCTGCTGCCGCGCCCGAGCGCGGCCTGGCACGCCCCGCAGGCCCGCCTGCTCGGCCGCCCCCTGCACACCGTGCCCGTGCCCGCCGAGTGCGGGGGCGTGCCCGATCCGTTCGCGCTGCTGGAGACGGTGCGCAGGGCCCGCGCCGAGGGCGAGGACCCGAGGGTGCTCGTGCTGTCCGTCGCCGACGAACCCACCGGCACGGCAGCGCCGCCCGAGCTGCTGCACGAGGTCTGCGAGGCGGCGGCCGACGAGGGGCTGCTGATCGTCAGCGACGAGAGCTGGCGCGACACCTCGCACGACCCGCACGACACGGTCGTCGTCAGCCCCGCCGAGATGCTGTGCGGCGGCCCGCACGGCGACTCCGTCGTCGTCCTCACCGGGCTCGTGCCCGCGCTGCTGCCGCCGGGGCTGCACGCGGGCGTCGCGCGCTTCCCGGGGACGGAGCGTGGCGGGGAGCTGTCGGATGCGGTACGGGACGTGCTGGAGGTGCTGCACACGGAGCTGTCGGATCCCGTCGCCGCCGCCGCTGCCGAGGCGCTGTCCGAGGCGGCGCCGCTGCGGGAGGCGAGGACGGCGGCGGCCCGCGCACACGGCGCGCTGGCGGCGGCCCTTGCCCGCGCGCTCGGCGACGCGGGGGTGCTGTGCCGCCCGCCGCACGCAGGCCGCCACCTCTACGCCGACCTGGAGCCGCTGCGCCCCCGGCTCGCCTCGCGCGGGATCAAGGACGCCGCGGGGCTGGAGGCCGAACTGGTGCGCCGCCTCGGCCCGTACGCGAGCGGAGGGCACCGGTTCGGTGATGATCCGCGGGCGCTGCGGGTACGTGTGTCGACCGAGGTGCTGGCCTCGGGCGATGCCGCGGGTGTGCTCTCACTCACCACTTCGGACCCGCTGGAATTGCCCGGCGTCGCACGGGCGTTGCGGAAAGTGCGTACGGCGCTCACCGATCTCACAGATGGGAGCCCTGAATAGATGTCCGAACAGACCGATCAGCGCTCGGGCGACGGCGGCTCCGGTCCCGGCCCCTCCGTCCCGCGTCGTCCGCCGGGGCACGGGGACGGAAACGGTGACGAGAACGGGCACGGACACGGACGTGGGCTCGGCCCGGACGTCGCCACGGACCCCGGCACGCGGCCCGCGCTCCCCGCGCCGCACCCCCTCGGAGCCCGCCGCCTGTGGCCGCGCTCGTTCGCCGACCGGCTGACCTCCCCGCTCCCCGGCGTGCGCGCCATGACGCGGATGGCCCGCGAGGGCTCGATGCGCCCCGGCGCGGAGGCGCTGCGCGAGCTGTCACGGCTCCCGTACGAGCCGGGCCCCGTGCCCGACGTCGACGCCTCGACGGTCGCCGTCACCTGGGCGGGGCACGCGAGCTGGGTGGTGCGCGTCGGCGGGCTCACCGTGCTCACCGACCCCGTCTGGTCGCGCCGCATCCTGGGCACGCCCGCGCGGGTCACGCCGGTCGGTGTGCCGTGGGAGGAGCTGCCGCCCGTGGACGCGGTCGTCATCTCGCACAACCACTACGACCACCTCGACGCCCCCACCCTCCGCCACCTGCCGCGCTCCACGCCCCTGTTCGTGCCCGCCGGACTCGCCAAGTGGTGCCGCAGGCGGGGCTTCACGCGGGTCACCGAGCTGGACTGGTGGGAGGGCGCCGAGCTGCCCGCGCGGGGCGGCGGCAGCGTCCGCTTCGACTTCGTCCCCGCGCACCACTGGTCCAAGCGGACCCTGACCGACACCTGCCGCTCCCTGTGGGGCGGCTGGGTGCTGACCGACCCGCTCGGACAGCGCGTGTACTTCGCGGGCGACACCGGTTACGGGCACTGGTTCGCCGAGATCGGCGGGCGCTACCCGGACATCGACCTCGCGCTGCTGCCCATCGGCGCCTACGACCCCCGCTGGATGCTCCGCCCCGTCCACACCGACCCGGAGGAGGCGGTACGCGCCTGCGAGGACGTCGGCGCGCGGGCGATGGCACCCATGCACTGGGGCACCTTCCTGCTCTCGGGCGAGCCGCCCCTCGACCCGCTGAAGCGGGTGCGCGCGGCGTGGGAGGCGACGGGGCGCCCGCGCGAGGAGCTGTGGGACCTGCCGGTGGGCGCGTCCCGCGTACTGGACCGACGGCTGACGACGGGCGGCTGACGGCTGACGTCGCCGGGCTGACGGGTTGACGGACCGATGGGCCGACGGTCTGCGGCTGACGCGCCGGGCCCCGCCGGACCCGCTTCGTCGGGCCGGTCGGGCTGATGGGTTGACGGGCTGCGGCTGACGCACCGGGCCCCGTCCGGACCCGCTTCGTCGGACCGGTCCCGGGCTCCCGCCGTCGTGCCCCGCCCGTCACGCCCCTCGCTGCGGTGCCCCGTGCACGCGGCGCCACAGCGAGGGCAGCGCGCTGATCAGCAGCGTCAGCGCGACGGCCGCCACGACGCCCTCCCAGGGCTCGGGGAACAGCGAGCCGCCGACCACGCCGATCACCTGGTACGTCACCGCCCACGCCAGGCAGGCCGGGATGTCGCCGCGCACGAACTCCCGCAGCTTCATGCGGGCCAGCAGACACGCCAGCATGACCGGGATGCGTCCCGCGGGGATCAGCCGCGACAGCACCAGGACGGCCACCCCGTGCGCGCGCAGCTTGTCCTGCGCCTGGGCCAGGCGCTCGGGCGCGGCACGGTCGCGCAGCCGCTCCAGCCAGCGCGACCCGTTCTTCGAGCCGACCCCGCGCCGCCCCAGCCAGTACAGCCCGACGTCCCCGAGGAACGCCGCGAAGGCGGCCAGCCCGAACACCTCCAGCAGCGAGACGACGGGCACGCTCTGGTGCAGTGCCACGACGGCGGCGCCGCTCACCAGGGCCCCGGTCGGCACGACGGGCACCAGCGAGCCGAGCACCACCAGCAGGAAGAGCGAGGGGTAGCCGACGGCCTGCTGGGTGGACTCGGGCGGGACGGCGGCGCGTGCCGCGTCGGCGAGCAGCGCCTGGCCGAGGCCGCCCAGCTCCGTCAGGTCCGCCAGTCTGTCGATCACCTGGCGGCCTCCAGCCGTACGCGCTCGCCGTGCGCCAGCTTGTGCACGGCGACGTCGGGGGCGAGCCGCCCCGCCAGGCGGACGAACTCGTCGCCGGGCGCGTGGAACTCGTGCGGCCTGACGGCGTCCATGCCGATCGGCCAGTAGGTGCCGTAGTGGACGGGCACGGCGCTCTTCGGGTTCAGGCGGGCGAGGGCCCGCGCGGCGCGCCCCGCGTCCAGGTGCCCCTCGCCCAGGTACGGGCCCCAGCCGCCGACGGGCAGCAGCGCCACGTCCACGGGGCCGACCGCCTCGGCCATGCCGTCGAACAGCCCGGTGTCACCGGCGAAGTATGTGCGGGCCTCGCCCGTGATCACATAGCCGAGCGCGGCGGCGAGGCGCGGGCCGTAGTTGAGCCGACGCCCGTCATGCGCCGCGGGCACGGCCCGCACGGTCACGGCTCCCGCTCCCGTTCCGGCCCCAGCACCGGCGTCGACCTCCTCGCCCGCCTCGACCTCGACCACGTCCAGCAGATGCCGCAGCCGCCGCAGCCCGGGCACCGCCCGGGGGGCGCCGCGCGGCACGACGACGCGGGTGCCGGGCGCCAGCCGGGCCAGGGAGCCGACGTGGAGATGGTCGGCGTGCAGATGGGAGACGAGCACAAGATCGGCGCGGGTGGCGGAGGGCGGCGGCAGCTCGCCGCGCCGCCTGCGCAGATGCGCCATGCGGCGCACCAGCAGCGGGTCCGTCAGCACGGTCACCCCCGAGTCCCGCA
Source organism: Streptomyces daliensis (assembly GCF_054782395.1). Lineage (NCBI taxonomy): Bacteria > Bacillati > Actinomycetota > Actinomycetes > Kitasatosporales > Streptomycetaceae > Streptomyces > Streptomyces daliensis. The sequence continues at coordinate 147,238 of NZ_BAAGSO010000125.1, forward strand.
CCGTCGTGGTGGCATGTCCCCACCACGTGACCTCCACCGGCACGGACTCTCTCCCTTCGCCTCGCCTGCCGACCTCGCCGACCCCGCTACGGGCGACGGCCTAGGGCGCGCCTACGAGCGTAAGCGCTCGGACCTCCGGGCCCGGGGCCGACGCGGGCACCACGCCCCAGGGCGGGCCCCCGCCCCCGTAGACGCTGTGAAAAAGTGGAGAATGTCCCGCGTGTGCGGAGGGGGCCGGACGCGGGTGGGCCGCGGGCCGGGCGGAGCGGAGACGAGGAAGAAGAGGAGGCGGGCGTGCGGCTGCGGTTGCGGTTGCCACCCTGGCGGCGCCTGGGCGCCGCGGCGCTGCGGATACTCGCGGTATGGGCGGTCGGCACCGTCACGATGCTCGTCCTCGCGGGCATCCTGCCCGACTTCCGGCTCCAGTCCTCCGACGGCGACAGCGCCACCCTCATCGGCATCACCGCCGCCATCGGCGCCGGTGTCTTCGGCCTGCTGAGCGCCCTGGTGTGGCCCGTCCTCGTCCGGGCCCTGCTCCTCGTGCCCGCGCTGGTGCTGGGACTGCTGGTTTTCTTCCTCAACGGCTCGCTGCTGCTGCTCGCGCTGTCCCTCATCCCGTACGGGCACGGCTCGGCCGACCCGGAGACCGCCGTCGTCGTGGCCGCCGTCATGTCCGCCGCGTCCTCCGCTGCCAGCACCTTCCTCACCGTGCGGGACGACGGCGCCTACCGCCGCCGCCTCTCCCGGCTCGCCGACCGCGACCGCCGCCGCGCGAACGCGGGGGAGGGGCCGCGCACCCCGGGCACCGTCTTCCTCCAGCTCGACGGCCTCGGCCACGAGGTGCTGCGCGAGGCGATCGAGCCGCCCGACGGCTCGGCCCCGCTGATGCCCACCGTCGCCGCCATGGCCACGGGCTCGCACCGCCTCACCCCGTGGCGCACCGACTGGTCCAGCCAGACCGGCGGCAGCCAGCTCGGCATCCTGCACGGCAGCAACGAGGACGTGCCCGCCTTCCGCTGGTACGAGAAGGAGACCGGCGAGGTCATCGTCAGCAACCGGCCCACCAGCGCCGCCGAACTCCAGCGGCGCGCCGTCGAGCGCACGGGGGACCGTGGACTGCTCGCGCTGGACGGCGCCAGCCGGGGCAACCTCTTCAGCGGCGGTGCCGGGCAGGCCGCGCTCGTACTGTCGGTCTCCGTGCGCAGGGGCAGGGAGAACCGCTCCCGCGCCGGATACTTCGCCTACTTCTCCGACCCGGCCAACGCCACCCGTACCGCCGTCTCCTTCGTCGCCGAGGTGCTGCGGGAGATCGGGCAGTCGGTCAGGGCGCGGCTGCGCGGCAAGGGGCCGCGCGTCGGGCGCGGCGGGCTCTACCCCGTGGTGCGGGCCTTCGCGACGGTCGTGGAGCGGGACGTGGTCGTCGCCGCCGTGCTCGGCGACATCCTCAGCGGGCGCACCGCCGTCTACGCCGACCTCGTCGGCTACGACGAGGTCGCCCACCACTCGGGCCCGCGCGGGCGCGACATCCGGCAGGTGCTGCGGGGTCTTGACCGCTCCATCGCGCTGATCGCGAAGGTCATCGAGAAGGCGCCCCGCCCGTACCACCTGGTACTGCTGTCCGACCACGGGCAGAGCCACGGCGAGACCTTCGAGAGCGCCTACGGGCTCACGCTGGAGAACCTCGTGCGCGCGGGCTGCGGGCTGCCCGTGCCGCGCAAGGCCGGGCGCACGCTCAGCGGGGGCGAGGCGCGGGCTGCGGCCCGTGCGGCGCTGCACCGGCCCGAGGAGTGCGGCCAGGAGCCGCCGCGCAAGCCGCCCAGGACGGCGGGCCCCGTCGTGCTGGCCTCGGGCAACCTCGGCCTCGTCTCGTTCCCCGACGTGCCGGGCCGCATGTCCAGGGAACAGCTCGACGCACGCCACCCCGCGCTGCTGCGTGCCCTCGCCGACCACCAGGGCATCGGCTTTCTGCTGGTGCGCAGCGAGGAGCACGGGGCCGTCGTGCTCGGGCCGGGCGGTGCGGAGCACCGGCTGGCCACCGGGGAGATCGTCGGGGGCCGCGACCCGCTGGAGCCGTTCGGGCACGGCGCGGCCGACGCGGTGCGGCGCACGGCGGGCTTCCCGCACGCGGCCGACATCATGGTCAACTCCGCCGTCGAGCCCCGTACAGGCCGCGTCCACGCCTTCGAGGAGCAGATCGGCTCCCACGGCGGCCTGGGCGGCGAACAGAACCGGGCCTTCCTGCTGTCGCCGCTCGTCCTCTCGGCCCCGGCGGACGGTGAACTGGTCGGCGCGGAGAGCGTGCACCGGGTGCTGCGACGCTGGCTCGCGGAGGCGGCCGGGTCGCCCGGTACGTCCACGTCACCGCCTGCCGGGCCCCTGGAGTCGGCGGACGCGGCGCTTCCGGCGTAACGAAACGGGGGGTTACCCCTTCATGCTGGTGTGCCTCTTCACGGGGTGCGGGGTGAAGGTCACACGGGGTGCCTGTTTCTTGTGGGGGTGCGCCTGGGGGGGGTGCCCCTTTGGGGTTTCGTTCGCGTGTGGCGGGCCGGTGGCACGGGTTGTGCCCACCCGTCCCGCCAGCGGGACGATTGCCCACAACATTTTTGTGCCGCTGCACGGGGTGCGGCGTTTTTCGGGTGCGGGTGGGTGGCTGCGGCGCGGCCTATGGACCGGTAGTTCGCGGCTGGCGCCGCGTGGTTCTTGGTTTGTGCCGGTGGTTGTGGGGTTGGTGTGTGGTGGGGGTCGGTGCCGTGCCGGGGTGTCTCCTCGGGCGGCGACAAGTGCGGGTCGGCTTTTCGGCTGCCTGCACATACTCGTCGCCACCACTTGCGGGGACACCCCACCACGTCCCCTCCCACCCGGTGGCCACCAGCAGGTCGGTGCCCCCTCACCGGTGGCCATCAGCACCACCGTTGTGGGCAGGCGTTCCGCATGGCGAGGGGGCACCTCCCAGCGGTAGCTGGGGGAGGGTGGGCACAACCCGTGCCACCGGCCCGCAGCACGCGTACGCACCCCCAGGGGGCACCGGGGGATGGCGTCCCCCGGGCAAGGGCACGGGTGGGGCCTTGGCGCACCCGGAGTCGGATAGTGGGCCACCGGCGGGACGGGGACGGGGTGGGGTGTCCCCGCAGGTCGAGAAAGTCACCGGCCGAGAGACAAGGACGAGACCTT